>DATKZQ010000054.1:0-14640 GCA_035527895.1 Desulfatiglandales bacterium | reverse complement strand
GTCAGCCGCGAAATAATGAAGATCCTGTAGGATAGTACCCAAATCTCGCGCCAGGGCAGGCCTGTTAATCCTGTCTCCCTTGGGTTTGCCGCAAGCGTAGCGATCCTCAAATCCGGCCGAAGGCAGGGTACTCCTCAAATGCAACGCTCCTTGGTCCACGCATGATGTCCCATAACATCTCGGGGATCTGGCGACATAATCACGATCAGGGTTCCGTGCCGACCGGCCGTAGGAGTGAAGTCAGTATGAGCCCGGCGACAGCGAATCCGACCAAAATGAAAAAAAACAACTGATAACTGTGCATTATATCAAATATGTGCCCCGCCAGGATCGGACCCATCGCACCCCCAACGGTTCCGCTGAACACAACAATACCAAAGAGGACACCGTGGGAACCGATCCCGAAGAGCTCGGCAACGATCGGTGAAATTACGGTAAACAATCCTCCGTGGGCAAAGGCATATACCACAGCGAAAACGTATAACATCCAGAGCTCCTTGGAGACCTGCAGCCAAAGGAAAACGGCGATCAGGATAAGAAAGCACAGAGTCATTACCTTCTTGTTCCCAACTCTGTCGATAGCAATCCCGGTTACCATACGGGTAACCATGCTCGTGCCGCCAATCGTAGAGAGAATGCCGGCCGCTAATACTGCGGGGATACCAAGGTCCATGGCGTGCGGGACGATATGCACAACTATGGTCATGAGACAGCAAACAGTGATGAGGTTGATGACACAAATTATCCAAAACTGCCTGGTGAGAATTGCCTCACCTAGGGAAACTCCCACTTCCGGCAGGTGCAGGTCACTTACCGTGGTTTTCTCATCACCATCCGGCAGCAGTCCCTTTTGGCCTGGATCCCGCCGCAGGAGTAGACCGCTTGATACGAGCAACACGAAAACGAGAATACCGATAATAGTATAGGAAGTGCGCCAGCCATACGAAGCGATGAATATACTGGTCATCAATGGGATAATCAATTGGCCGGTGCCGGTCCCCACCTTAACCATACCGGTCATCATTCCTCTTCTCTTGACAAACCACCGGGCTGTCGTTGTCAACGGGATTACATCAATTGAGCTCAAGCCGATACCCACGATAACGCCATAGAACAAATATAACTGCCATACTGTACCGAGCTGAGACATCAGCAATAGACCCAAACCAAAAAATAAGCCGGTGACTGCCATAATCAGCCGTGGTCCAAACCGATCGTTCACCTTCCCAACCACAATACCAAGCAAGCCTGAGAGAAGAAAGGCTGCAGAAGGAGCCCCTGAAATGATGGCTCTTGGCCAGCCAAACTCGGCGAGTAACGCCTTGAAAAAAACGCCATAACTGCCGTGTGTGCCGACGCCCGTGCCCTGAATAGCAAAGCAACCTGCCAACACAAGGTAACCATAGAAAAATTGTGACCTTCTCTTCTCGGCCATAGGTGAGAGCCTATCTTTTTGATAATCGAAAAGGTAAAACCCGGCATTGTCGGGGGGCTTCGAGCGACTGTACCGGGTGAGACAGTGGAAACAAAACCTCCCACATAAATCATCACCATTCAAATGCGGGAGACTTGAAACATAAGCTAGCGAACCTTACATCACAGGATAGGGGATTGCAAGTATCAAGGGACTTTAAACGGAGAAAAACGGAAAAAGGTATTTGGGTATTTTGGAATAGGATAGATCGAGGGAACGAGCGTTATCTCCATCGCGAGGAATTCTATGCAACTCGGGAGGAATTTTCCTGAAACCGAAGGGTCACCTCGATTCCCTATCGGCGATGAACTGTGAGCAATGAGCTGCCCCGCCTCAAGGAAAAGCGGCCCTCGAGTGGAAATGAGTTGCCTCCGCGCAAGCGGATTGCCTTCAGCACTTTCATCCGGAAAGTGCTGAAGCAAAAAAATCCGGTACATCCCGTTAATCCTGTCTCCCTTGCGTTTACCTCAAGTGAAGCGGCCCTCAAATCCTGCGAGAAGCAGGATGCTCCTCAAACGCAGTGGTCCTTAAGCATAGCGCTCATTCTTCTTCCTAGGTATTTCTACTTAATTTGCCATCCGTATTTTTACTGATTAGTGTTTGTTATTGACTTTTCCGAATTTTTTCCATACATTACCCACGGCTGAAAGAATTTCATGTGCAGGCTCATGTTGTTTTACGCTTTTGTAGATGCTCTGCTCATTCTAGGCCTCAAGTCCCATTACGATGGGACGCTCCTGAAGTGAAACGATCCTGAAATCCTGCCATAAGCAGGATGCTCCTCTAACGAAGTGCTCGCTATGCCTCGTATTCGTATTGCACCTCAAATCCTGCCGCAGGCAGGATCATTCTCAAGCGAAACCGGTCCTCAAGTCCCCCTCTGCGGGACGCTTCTTCTAGTATCTACGAGCTGATGTTCCTCTTGTGTGATGCCTCAAATCCCGCTACCGGCGGGATGGTCCTTAAGCTGCGCGGTCCTCAAGTCCCAGCACAATGGGACGCTCCTTAAGCGAAGCGGTCTTAATTTGCTAATTCGCCTTTAGCATTTGTGCCAGGGTTATTGAATGCTGGGAGGTGCCTTATTCGCATAAGAAACCCCGTCGAGCAGCGGGAAGGTTGTTGAGCAAGAGTCAAACGGAGACTTGACCCGTTCATATTATATATGAAGAGAGAGAAAAGATAGCTCTGATTACCTTGAATCAACCTGAGAAACAAAATATTTTATCCTTAAATTGTATAGAGGAAATCTCTTCATGCCTGAGACAAGTGGCAAAAGAAAAGAGCGCTACGGTAATTATCGTAAAAGGAGCCGGTGATAATTTTTGTGCAGGACATGATCTCAATGAGATCCTTCACCAGGATATAAACACTATTCGCCATCTATTTCAGACCTGTTGTGATTTAATGATGCTGATACACACAGTTCCTCAACCAGTAATAGCACAGGTTCACGGCATCGCCACTGCTGCGGGCTGCCAGTTGGCTGCCGCCTGTGACCTGGTAGTTGCAGAAGAAGGGGCCCGGTTCGCAACGCCTGGTGTACGGATTGGTCTTTTCTGTACTACCCCAATGGTCCCCTTAAGTCGAGCTGTGGGAAGAAAAAAGTCACTGGAGATGCTCCTTACCGGGAAATTTATCAGCGCTCAAGACGCAAAAGAATATGGCCTGGTCAATCGAGTAGTACCCAAAGAAAATTCAGCGACCTCCAGCAAATCTGGAGGATTGATTGTGAACTCCGGCAAAACCGGAGTTAAATATATGAGCCACCTAAAGGTGGCTGTTATCTGAACATGTTCATTTGATCAATCTTGTTGTCTGATTGTTCCTGCTTTTGTATGTACCGACGAATTGTTTCTTCGTCACGACCTGAAGTTGATACATAGTAACCTCTGGCCCAAAAACTCTGGCCGGTGAAATTTTGTTGCCGGCCTGTATATGTCCTTGCAATATGGATTGCGCTTTTGCCCTTTATGTATCCCACAACCTGAGATACAGCATATTTCGGAGGAATTGAGATCAACATGTGAACGTGGTCACCAACAAGGTTACCTTCTACAATTTTGCTTTCTTTTTGAAGGGCAAGCTCTCTGAGAATATCACCAAGATATTTTCTCAGGTTTCCATATAAAATCTTTTTCCTGTACTTTGGGATCCAAACCAAATGATACTTGCAATCCCATGTCGTATGACTTAAACTTTGAAAATCTTGCATTGAAAGCCTCCTGTTCTGTGAGCTAAGAGCGGTTTACAGATGAGAGGCTTTCTTATATTCCCGAAAATGTCAAACTCTGAGAGTCTCCCCGGCAAAGCCGGGGGTTTACTCCGATTAATTACTACGAGGTCTTTAACTACCTTACCCTTTTTAAGTGGTTCTATTATCATCTCCTGTTCCGCAATTGCCTCACAGGCCAATACGGGCTTATTATTGACCTCTCTGCTTCATCATTCAACCTTCTCTATCAGCCACCCATAGTAAGTCTTCTGAACCATAGACCTGATAAAGGTCTCTGTATTGACGAGGCCCTCCATGTGAGCAATCTTTTTCTTGATAAACTGATAAAGATCCTCCATGTCTTTCGTATGAACACATGCGATTACACCCGGCCGGTTATTCATGGTCATGAAAAAGTGGACTTCAGGATAGGAATAGAGGCGGGAGCAGATGTTATCCACTTCGGCCGGATCAGAATCCAAGATGATATAGGCGTTTGCAGAGACCAGCCTCGAGGGATTTGGAACCGCGCTGATTTTGATGATATTCCCCTTGAGCAAAGCCGCTATTCGCCTGTACACGGTGGTAACATGAATCCCTAACCTATCAGCCAGTTCATTCGGGTTTGTGCGACCGTCTTTTGCCAGCTCTTTGATCAAGGTCCAGTCCGTCTCTTTTGATTTTACCCGTCTCTTTGCAAAAGGTTCTTTTTCAAAAAATCGCTCATAGCGTTTGAAAAGCTCTTTAATAAAGTAAATTTCCACCTGGGTAACGCCGTCAATCGTGTAGAGTCCATTGTTTATAAATTGATGCAGCATCTCCAAGCTGGGAAAATAAACGATGACCAGGATATCGAAGCGACCGAACACCGTTTGGATGAGATTGACGAAAAAATTCTCGGCCAACTGCTCGCACACATACTCTATCTTGGAAGGATCCGTCTTGATAACGATGAGTGCGCTCGCTGAAAGCCCCAGTTTAAAAGGGTTCGGCCGGGCCCTGATCGCTATTACGTTGGATCTTAGAAGCCCTTCCACTCTTCTTGCGACCGTCTTTGGGTTGATGTCCAGCTTTGCTGCCAGGTGGGAATAACTGATGCTGCCGTCCCTTTGGAGCTCCGCCATCAATTGAAGATCTCTCTTGCTGATTTTCGGTAACCTCCGGTTAAGTTTTTGCATATCATAAATTGGCATCCTTCAAAAGTGTTGGTGGCATGGGCACAATTCGATAGAACTGATGGAGATGTGAAAGTGGCCCTCGATGCAGAGCTTTTTCAACCAATACTGTTCCCATTTACTCCGCGAATAGTGTTTGAGCATGATCATCTTGGAGAGCTTGGTGACCGTTTTATCTGACCATCCCCAGGCGATCCGTTTAAGACGGCGTCCTATTTCACGAAAGACTCTCTCTAATAAAGAAGCCGTTTTAGGGGTGATGAGCCCTGTTTTCAGCCACAGTTAGATATTGGTAAACAATCGTCCGGCAAGGCTCTCAAGATATGATGCGCCCTGGCGGTAACCCTTGTCTTTGAAGGTCTGGATCAGCTCTGCGATTTCGGCCTTGCTTGATCGATATCGTGTTTGCACCCCCTAGGAGGCTGTCCGAGAATACGCTTTTTAGGAAATCTCCCTTAGTAATATCAGGTACTTACGAGTGTAAAAATGCCTGATATTGCTATTCTCGGACAGCCTCCTAGCTATTCTCTACAGGTACCAGCCCACTCCCGGCCAGCCCTTCGCATTCTGGACCTCTCTTTCAATTATGCTTCCATGACCCCAAATACCTCTATCTCCATGAGCGTCTCCGGCTGGTGCAGAGGAGCTTCAATCACCGTGCTTGCTGGCGGCTCCCCAACGAGCGCCGGCGCATGGATCTGATAATACTCCAACTCCGCCTTCCGGAGTGCAGGGTAGTCATCCATTTTTCGGATATAGATGATGGTCTTGACGATATTCTCCATGGAACTGCCTGCCTGCTCCATGTAAGTCTTGAGCTTGTTCATCGTCATCACCATCTGGTCGTTGATATCGTTGGAGGTCTGCTTGAAAGACCCCAGGGACAATCCCGTGGCGCCCGAGCAGAAGATCAAGTTGCCGACTACAGCCGACCTGCTGAACATGGGATGCCCGGGAGCCACATGGGGATAGGCATACTTGATCCCGCCGTAGTACGCAGGGTATTTCTTCATTTTGCAGTCCGGCCTGTTCCTGGAAACCAGACCGATGGCTTCCACGCCTGCCAGATACTCCTCTTTGTCGAAATGGGCCTGGCAGACCGTGCTGGCCGGGGGGTCTTCCGCCAGGGCAGGGGCGTGTTTAAGATAGTACTCGGTCTCCGCCTTTCTCATGCGGGAATAGTCGGCGCTCACGTGCTTGAGACGGATGAGGGTCTTGACTATATTACTCAAGGATCCGCCTGCCTCTTCCATGGTCATCCGGACCTTATCCAGGGCAACCGTCATCTGTTCTTCAACATCGTCCGTTTCCACCTTGCCGCTTACCAGGGATCGGGCATTCGCACCGGAACAGAAAACCACGTTCCCCACCACGACCGACCTCGCAAACTTCGGCTCTCCGGGAGCTACGTGAGGATATCCCTGTTTCACGCCTGCGTAATAAGCGGGGTAGGTCTTCATTTCCCAGCCGGGCTCGCCCCTCGTGACGAGTCCCAGAGCATCGATCTGCACGAGAAAGTCCGGGTCCTCAAGATTTGCGGTGATAAAAGTGCTGGCGGGCGGGTCTTGAGCCAGGAGGGGTGCATTCCTTTGATAATACTCCAGCTGTGCCTTTCGCACCCGGGCCCAGTCCGCCAAGTTCCTCACGATGATGGTATTGCGGACGATGTTGTTCAGGGACCCGCCCGCTTCCTCCACCGCATGCTTCAGATTATCCAAGGTGGCCTTCACCTGTTCTTCGATGGTCTTCGCCTCCGTCTCACCGCTCTCCGTTGACCGGGGAGACACTGCAGAGAGGAAGATCAGATTGTCGACGACGACGGACCTTGAGTAAAAACTGCCTCCCGGCGTGATATGGGGATAGGTCTGCCTGACCCCTCCACAGTATGCTGGATATCTCTTCACCCTGCTATCCATTTTATACCTCCTAATCGCAATATTTGATTGGTTTACTGCTCCAGTTTCCCCTTCAATAGGCTATCCACTGCGTCAGGCTCGGAAGATGCGAGTATGGCCCTTGCTCCGACAGCGACATAAACGGGCAGCCTTTCTCCGATGTTAAATGCGACCCGTACCAATTGCGGCGATCGAGCATAGTAGGTTATACTAGCATTGTGCCCTAACATCACCTCCAACCCAACACATTCCCCCACGGGATTCCGATTTCGCGGGCAGGACTTCGGTCACTTCATTGTTGAAGGAAGCCAGAGGGCTATCTCGGGAAAAATCATCATCAAGATCGTCGCGATGACGATGGCTATCATCAGTACACTTGTGCCGGTATAAACCTTTACCAAGCTCATCTTGGCCGTTGCGCTTACAACAAAGGCAATGATTCCGACAGGCGGAAAGACCATGCCCATTGCCATCATCATCATCGAGAGGACTCCATACCAGATGGGATCGAAGCCGAGGGAGATAATGAGGGGATACGTCAACTGTAAAGTCAGGAGCAGCAGCGGGATCTCATCCATGAACATGCTGATGACGAAATAAGCTATTATGATCCCCAGGATGACCACCCACCGGTTGAGATTCATGGCACTCACACCTGCGACCATCTTCTGGGGAATCTGGCTCATGGCCATGTAATTGCCGAAGATGTCAGCACCGATAATGATGATAAAAATCATGGTCGACGTGCGGATTGTCGCCGCCAGCGCTTCCACGAAGCCTTTCCGATCGAGCCGTTTCAGGACTAATCCGATGCTCATCGCCGCAAAGGAGCCGATCGCTCCCACCTCAGAGGGTGTCGCGATCCCGGTGTAGAGCATAACCAGCACAACAACAATGACCAAAAAGCTCGCCCATATGCGGCGCGCACTGTCCAAGCGCTGTCGCCACGGTACCCGTTCAGGCCGGGGAGCGTCCTGGGGCCTGATGGTGACCCAGACGAAAACAGCCAAGGCGAGAAGGACCCCCACAAGAAGCCCGGGCACCACGCCTGCAATCAGAAGCTTCCCGATGGAAGTCTGGGTGGCGATGCCATAGATAATCATCCCCACACTGGGCGGAACCAAGACGACAAGCGTCGAGCCTATGCCAACGGTGCCAGCGGCCAATTGTTCCGAATACCCATGTCGCCGCATTTCGGGTAGTGCAATGGTCGCCATGACTGACGCAGCTGCAACGGCGGCTCCGGACATGGCCCCGAAGATTGCGCACGCCGCAACGGTTGCGATTGCGAGACCTCCACGCAGGTGGGACAACCAGTCGGCCCCGGCCTTATAGAGGTCACGGGCAAGGCCGCTCGCAGCAGAAAAATAGGCCATGAGAATGAACATCGGTATGGTTGACAGGGTGTATTGAGCAATGGTGCCAAAAGGCACCAAAGAGATATTGCTCAGGACCATGTTCCAGTTTCCCGTGACCAGATACATGCCCAGGATGCCGGCCCCGCCAAGGGAAAAACCGATTGGGAGACCCATCAGGAGACCGACTAACAATGCGAGAAAAACCAGCGCAGCCATTCTTCATACTCCATGCATCAGGCGGCAGAGGAATCACCTTGAAAGAGATTCCCCTTTCCATGTCTTACCCGGAAAATATCGACCAGCATCAGCAAGGTCAATGCCAACAGCCCAACGAAAACGATCATGTGAGCAGGCCACAACGGGAAATCCAGGTTACCCAGGGTCGTACCATCGTCGATAGCGCGAAAAGCCCGTCGGCCGGTTCCCACCATGAGAATCGCACCGTAAGAGATGGAGATTACCTGAACGATATGATTTAGGATGATCTGGACGTAACCCCGCAAACGGCCCACTAAAAAGGTGACCCGGATCAGAGATTCATTACGGTAGGCATAGCAGAGCGCAAAGAAAAAAGAGACGGGCATGAGATAACTCTCTGTAATCTCATAGGCCCCCGTCACCGGAACGCCTAAAAGATATCGCCCCATTGCATCCGCGGTCGTCAGGCACATCATGATGAAAATCGACGTGAAGGCGGAATACCTCAGCACACCCTCACAAAAACGGATTATCCTCTTCATAACCTGCACCTCATTTCCCCAACCTTGCCTAGCTCATTGCTGAAACTACATCAGACATTTCTGAGCCATCTCAACACCGGCTTGAAAAGCATCCAAGTTTGCCTTGGCCCCCCCATAGTACGATCTCCCAACTCACCGGGAAAAACGCTAGTCTACTTATTTTATGACTCACCAATTTTTTGGAGGACCGGCGAATGTCAGGCCCCGGCCAGAGCCGGGGTCCCATAACATCCTTTTTGAAAGCCTTATGTTACTTCGAAAATCGCTCCGCGTATTGCCTCGCTTTTTCAAGGATCGGTTTACCGTCTATGCCCTTTTTCTTCATCTTGGCAATCCATTCATCATAGTGCGGTTTCATCAACTCCGTGGCCTTTTCCGTATCCGATTTTGGAAGAGTGATGATTTCATGCTTCGGATCCTTCTTGAGCATTTGGTAAACCTCATTATTCCCCTTGTCCCAGACTTTCGCTGCGAACTCCGCGCCGTAATCACCCGAGTATTGATCTATAAGGCTTTTGACGTCGGGCGGTAGCGCCTTCCATTTGTCCATGTTCATCACCACATAAAACGGATTTGCATAGAAGTTTAACCAGGTATGGTAGAAAACCATTTCGTCAAGGTTCCATCCCTTGATTGCCTCCCATGGATAGATGATCCCCTCTATCACACCTTTGGAGAGTGCATCATAGACTTCAGGGGAGGCCATGACGATCGAAGTGGCGCCCAGAGAATTGAGATAGGGAGCCGGTTGTCCTGAAATTTTAATTTTTACACCTTTCAAATCGCCCAGTGTTCGAATCGCCTTGTTGGAGGTATGGACTTGCATGGGGGGCTCGGTTTGAAACCAGAGGACCTTTACGTCTTGCCAGTCCTTGGCAAACTCGGGAACTGTCTTAAAAAGCTCCATATAGGTTTTGGTGGCACACAGCGTCGAAGTGTAATTCAAAAACGGTAAACCGGAGACCTCGCTGACTGGAAAACGACCCGGGTGAAATCCGGAGTAACCCATGACGATGTCGATGCCCCCGCTGACAACCGCCTCAAGAAAATCATTGGGCTTGGCCAAGGCTGCAGAAGGATAGACCTTGAATTTCAATTTACCCCCGCTTTTTTCCTCCATCATCTTGACCCACGGTTGAACAATTTCGGTGTGTACAAAATGCACCGGTGGAAAGTAGTGCATGAAGCCGATCTCTATGGGCTTAGGCTGAGCCCCCTCCACCCCTTGAAAATTTCCGATCAGACCAATGCACGCTGCAAGCATTATAATTCCAAATATTTTTTTCATGGTTTTGCCCTTTCAATAAAATGTTTTAGTATGCCTGTCCTCTTCCAATTCCGTTCATCGTACCTTCCCAAAAATCACCTCCTTTCAGAGATTCTCAGCGGACCCGTTCTTCATAACCCTTCCAGTACTAGTCCCTGAGTCCGTTCTTCACTACCCTTCCAAGGCCGGTTCGGGGAAAATCACTTCCAAATTCAACCGCCTTTGGACATTTATAGCCTGCCACATTGCGGCATGTGAAGAAACTGATGTGCCAATGGCTACCGGGCAACAACCCGTCAAGAGGTTACCCCGCTTCTCGCCAGATCAGCTGATATCTATTCCATTTCTTGCAAAATTTTCTGAGCGGTTACCGCCGCTACAGCACCATCACCGACAGCGACCGTTATCTGGCGGATGGAGCCGGATCGGATATCCCCTGCGGCCAGCACGTAAGGCGTTTCTGTTTCCATATTCTGGTTCACAATGATCTGCCCTCCGCTATCCAGGGGTACAATTCCTTCCAAATAACCGGTATTAGGTGTAACTCCAATATCTACCAGGACACCGTCGACAGGCAAGGAATATTCTTTCCCGCTCGCTATTTCAACACATTCCAGGGCTTCCAGACGAGAGTTGCCCGCCATGGAGTTGATAGTGGTCCCGCAGCGGATATCCATCTTCGGATTCGCTTTAGCCCTCTCCTGGAGAAGTGCGTTGGCATTGAGTTTCGGCATTGCCTCCAGGATATAGACCTTGGAAGCCAGCTTGACCATGTACAGGGCTTCGGTCATCCCGGAGTTACCGCCGCCGCAAACGGCCACCACCTTGTTAGTAAATTGGCCGCCGTCGCATAGGGCGCAGCTGAATACCCCTTTACCCTCCAGGTGATCTTCTCCGGGAACTCCCAGTTTCTTTTGGCGGCAGCCTCCGGCGATAATGATCACCGAGGCGGTATATCCTTCGTCGTCAACGCAGTTGACGCACTGGGTACTGGTATAAAGGTCTATGGCGTTCACTTCAGCCAGTTTAATCTCCAGGCCATATTTAGTCGCCTGCTGAGCCATCGCTGAGGCCAAACTGGGTCCTGATATCCCCTCGCTGAAACCGGGGTAGTTCTCTATGAATTCGACATTTTTGATGTATCCGCCGGAACCTTCCTTATCCAGTAGTAATGTCCGGTAGTTAGCCTGACCTAAATACAGGCCGGCAGTCAGCCCGGCAGGACCGCCACCGATAATGATTACATCATAAAAACTCACTTGAGTCTTCCTCTCCGATAAAACCTAAAGTGTCACCGTTTTTCACTGCTGTCCAAAATAATCTGATTTTTTACATGGGGCTTAACGATTTCAAGTACTTATAACCTTTAACCCATACGTTTCAATCTCAGGTTGTCTTCACCCCGAGATGCTGTCCAATACTAGCGAGGGGAAGCGGTATTTGGACAGATCTGA
Organism: Desulfatiglandales bacterium; assembly: GCA_035527895.1. Lineage (GTDB taxonomy): Bacteria > Desulfobacterota > DSM-4660 > Desulfatiglandales > B25-G16 > JADFWK01. The sequence continues at coordinate 3,065 of DATKZQ010000054.1, read as the reverse complement.
TGTGATCCCTATTTCATACTACCCTATTATCGATCAGGTTCTAGATAGTACCTATGGGTTTGCGGGATTTCGGCAGCTTATCCCAGTTTGCGGGCAGTTTTATTTTCTTGGACGTAGCCAAGCCCTCTGCACCTGCTTGCCCCATGACAAAACCTCTGCATCTAATCATACTTCCCCCAACAATAATCTGGAACTCCTCCGGATTGTGAACCACCGGAAGCAATCTATGAGGGTCTTCTGATTCACAGAATATCTTGGAGATCAACTCAGACTTGACGGCACTGCAGGCAGTCAGGCCCCGTTGATCTTTTTCCAGATCCTCGTCGAAGATATACGCAGGTACTCTTGCCTTCTCGAAAAGGTAGTTTTTAATGTCCGATTTAGTGTAGCCCGCTTTGGATAATATATCTGCAATCAGTGCGCTCAAACCAATCACGGGAGACATTTCAGGACCGAATCGGACCATGGGAGTTATCGTGCTTTTGAGCTCTCTGGCCACTTCGATCGCCAGGCTGTTAAGCGTAACCTCGGCACTCCCGGCCGTTTCCCAGTGATCACTCATGCAATGCATTAGTATAACGGTGACTACATTATCACCTGGCTCAAAACCCCGATCTACACTCAGGGGTTGCCATGGACTTTGCTCCTCATTTTCAGCCATTACCGGTGTATAATTGCGCCCAAAACTACCCATGTCCGTTGAACCTATCAGGTATCGAGACACATTCACCATCTCTAATCTTAAGAAACGGGAAACCGCCATATTACCCCGGCGCTCAGGACGCATGCTGCCCTGCCCAGAGTTAAAGTCCAGTTCTTTTATTATTGGTCCATTCAAAAAGATCGCAGGGGTCGATGACTGTGTCGCTCCGGCATGTTCCAATCCGAACCTCGGGTCCGCCACAGCTTCGATCACCGCGATTAATATGGGCATAAATTCAGGCCGGCAACCAGCCATCACCCCGTTAACCGCAATATTCCAAATTGTAGCCTCCCGTCTTCCCGGACGGAGAACGGCAACCACCTCATCAGGGGAGCGGTCGGTATATTTCAGCATTGTTTCCACGGCTTCCAGGGTAGGAGGAATGACAGGAAGCCCGTCGGTAAACCGTCCCCTATATAAAAACTCATTTACCTCATCAAGGCTCCCTTTAAATACTATCGTCCTTGGAGATGCATCTTTAGCTTGTTGCGGCACCTGAGATGCCACAGCCGGTTCAATCAACCCTTGAATAACCTTATCTAGGATGACTTTGGCATTTTCATGGATTTCATCAGAAGTCTGCGTTTGGATATTGGGTGGTGGAAATTCCACAATCCTAGGCGCAGTGAGTCCTTCCCCCAAACACGCCTGGAGACCTGGTTCGGTGAAACCCTGGCAGAATATCCCAACTGCAGGAACTCCAGCTTTTTCTGCAGCAGCCATGCACCGCGAAACTGCGGGCGCACAGGTACCTCAGCAACCCATGGTCACGATGAGTGCGTCGACTCCGGACTCCTGAACCACTTCCCCAATAGTCGCATTATCAGGATAGTTGCCCCACTGCCGCCCTTTGCCCGGCGGGATCACGACAAATTTCAAGTTCTTAAATCTCTTCACCAGCAGGTCCTTAAGCATGTTGGCCAGGACATCTCCATTGGTAAAGAGGGTCCACATGAGTCCGATCGTTTTACCATCCAAACTTGACAGTGGTGAAGCAGAAGGGATGGTGCCGCTCGTCTTTTTGGCTAGCGGGCTCACAATCTCATAAACAGATGCGTCTTTCATAGCCATAACAACCTCGTTTAAGTATAAAAGGGTCAGCCGGGCCTGATTCCTATTTCTGAATATTTAGATGATCCGCACGATCTTTTGCAAATCAAGCCCGAATAGAAAATTGCAAATAATAGGTACTTTGTCAAGTTATTTTTACATTTTTTTAGCATTTTTTGTATGCATTTATATACCTACTGAAGTTTCGCAGTTACTACCTTCACCTGGTTTGAAATGGAATCTTCAACTATATCAAGGAGATGTAAGAACCTATCAGGTTCCATTTCAGGCCAAAATAGCTGACTGTTTAAGCTTTGTCAATATGTCCCCTTAACTGCTTAATAAAAATGTCCCCCCTGAGCTGCTGAAGCCATATAAACCCATTGCTCACCACAAGCAGCTTTTACCTTTGATTTCCTTCTGGGCTTGGCCCTAATTGGTTCCTGCACCGGTGTTGGATCTGTCTGGGCAATAAGGCTGTCTTTATAATAGACTCGCCAACTGCCATCCAAGAGCTGGTCCACCTCTACCTTTGCCTTGGCATAGCCTCTTTGTCTAGGGCCTTGTGGTATGTCGATCACCATACCGCCGAGCCTCACCGCATTGTCGTTTCCCACCACTGCCTGGTAGTGGAAGCTGATGGCTCTGTCGATATCAAGGCCCTTTGGTACCCTTCGCCACGCTCCTTGAGATGTCTCGGGTTCTCTGGCGAATCGGCGGTTGTAGTCCTCAATAAAATACTCTGTAAGAAACCGATTTCCCGCATCCATATCGATAATGCCCCTCAGTTCCATCTCGGCGATGAGCCTATCCTGGAGCACCCCGAAGAGCCGCTCAATTCTACCTTTTGCTTGGGGCGTGAGGGCGAAGATGGGGGTGATTCCAAGGGCCTTCAGGGCAGCTCCCACCTGGGTGGGATCCTGCTCTCCCTGTAGCTGCTCCTCTAAGCTCCAGTGATCGTCATTTCGGTGTAAACTTGCGGGTCCCGGGTCGCCTATGAGAAAGTAAGTCAAGAAAAAACAGCTCTCCATTAGCAAGGAAATCACTTTTTTCTTGCTTACGGTCTCCGCTCGTTGGCATTTGCAACGTTATTCTTTTGAACCCCATTTTATCTATCTTACCGGATCTTGCTTTATCGAAGGCTAGTAAGAGTGTTTCAGTATCCCTCAGTCGCCTATCTGAACTCTCTATCCATGGCAAATCATTCTTCTCGCCAGGGAATGGGTTACGATAAATTTCAGGAATAGAGGGGGGGCTAATCGGACCATTGAACTATATAGTATCCAAGTAAGATGGATCTGTTACGACCCCG
>DATKZQ010000053.1:0-15422 GCA_035527895.1 Desulfatiglandales bacterium | reverse complement strand
TATACCGACGATACCGCCATGTCCATCGGTATTGCCGAATCAATCCTGAAAACGGCCTGCCTCGATGAACAGGATCTGGGAGGAACATTCAGGGAGAATTTCAAGCGCGAACCATGGCGTGGTTACGCCTCGGGACCGCCGACTGTATTCTCCATGGTAGAGGAACTGGGCATCACGTATGTCGAGGCTGCGCAAAGGCTCTTTGGAGGATCGGGTTCCTTTGGCAATGGATCGGCAATGAGGGTTGTTCCCGTAGGCCTTTTTTTTCACGGCTCTCCGGACCTTTATGAGATGGCACGCGTGTCTGCCGTCGTTACCCATGCACATCCCCTCGGCATAGACGGTGCGGCGGTACAATCAAAGGCCGTTGCCCTTGCAGTGCAACGTGACCCCGACGATACCTTCCCCTCCGATGCCTTTGTACAGGACTTACTCGGCTTTGCCAGGACCTCCGAGATGAGAAATAAGATCCGAGATGTTGGGGATCTCGTTTTCGGCCAGACCCATCCATCGGTCGCAGCCCGGCAGCTGGGCCGTACCGTTGCCGTGCACGAATCCCTGCCCTTTGCCCTCTACTCATTCCTGCGCCATCCCAGATCATTCGAGGACTGCCTGTTCTGCGCCGTACTCCATGGAGGAGACCGCGACACCCTGGGCGCCATGGCCTGCGCTATTTCCGGCGCCTATTTGGGTATTACATCGATACCTCAATCATGGATACAAAAACTCGAGAATCGATCATTCATCGAGGATTTGGCCTCACGACTCGCAGAGATTACGATTTCCTAAAGGTTTGCCACCGATGAACTCGTATACTAGCTTGCCCTGGCCGGGATATATTGCTAGTCTTGTCTTGCATGCTCAATGGCAAAGCTGTTCGGCCAAAGATCCGAGTTTTGCTCAAAGGGGCTGTGCCCCTGCGGTGAAAAATCCAGGCAAGCGATGAAAAGCGGTAGGTATCTCCGCTCAGCACTCCAGCAAAAACCCAAACAAAGGGAGATGAAGATCATGGAGACGGATTACAAGACCATAAAGGTAGAAATTAAGGATGGTGTGGCGGTCCTCTTTATGAACAATCCCCCCGTCAACCAGATGTCGCCTGGGTTCAGCCGGGAATTGGGAGAGGCAATCAACGGCGCCTTCCAGGATAAGGATATAAAAGCGGTGGTTCTCACCGGTACCGGAAAGAACTTTATCGCTGGGGCGGATATCACGCAGCTCTATGCCGTAAAGGAAAAGGATGCAATTTTTCAGGTGGCTATGGACGGAGCCCGTTTCCTCAACAGTATCGAATCCGGGCCTAAGCCCGTCATCGCCGCCATCAACGGGAACTGCCTGGGTGGAGGACTCGAGACGGCCATGGTGTGTCACTACCGCGTGGCAGCCAAAGGTGCCAGCCTGGGCCAGCCCGAAGTGCAGATCGGCGTCATACCCGGGGCCGGCGGGACCCAGCGACTGCCTCGTCTCGTGGGTCTTTACAATGCCCTGGAGATGATTACCGCCGGTAAGCCCATCAATGCTCAGAAGGCCCATATGCAAGGGCTTGTGGACGAGCTGGTGGACCAGGAAAACCTCTTGAAGACCGCGTTGAAAGCGGCCCAGCGATTTATCTCGGGCGAGTTGAAGTTGGAAATGCGGATGACCCGGAACAGAATTGACCGGCTTCCCAGTGCGGCTGAGAAAAAGTCCATGGTAAATGCCGCCAAGGTGATGGCGACCATGAAAGCCAAGGGCTATATCGCGCCATTCAAGGCCATTGAAGCGATCGGCAGAGGCCTGAGCTATGATATTGAAGCCGATATCGAAAGGGAGGTGGAGCTGTTCTCCGAGTGCGCTATCTCCCACATTGCAAAGAATCTCATGGGCATTTTCCTTAACACAAGGGCAGCAGGCAAGCTGCCTCGCATTCAGGGAATCGAGCCTGCAAAGCTCAAGAAGGTGGGTCTTCTGGGCGGTGGTGTCATGGGTTCCGGCATCATCAACCTGCTCATAAATAACGGTTTTGAGGCAGTGCTCTGGGATATTAACGACGAGGCAATCGAAAAAGGGTTGGCTGCCCTTCGCACAACCTTTGGCTACCCCATCAAGCAAGGGGAAATGACCGAAGCAGGTTTGGGCCGGCTGATGCAGGAGCACCTTACCACAACCACAGACCTGGGGGATTTGAGAGAGATGGACCTGGTGATTGAAGCGGTCGTGGAGGACATGAAAATCAAACAGGATATCTGGAAGAGGATGGAGGCCATTTGCCGCCCGGATGTGGTCTTCGGGACAAACACCTCGGCACTACCCGTCACGGAGATGGCATCGATCCTTGCTGATCCCAGCCGAACGATTGGGCTGCATTTCTTTAATCCTGCTCATCGGATGCAGCTCCTTGAGGTCATCTGTGCGAAAAAGACCTCTGATCAGACCCTGTCCACCAGTGTGGCCTTCGCCCGAGCCATAAGAAAGATTCCCATCGTAGTGAATGATGGGCCCGGCTTCTACGTTTCCCGGCAGCTTGGTGGTCTGATTGGAGGTGCTGTCTTTCTGCTAGCTGACGGCGTGGATGGCGCCCTCATTGAAGAGGCCATGGTTGATTTCGGCATGCCCATGGGCCCAGCAACCCTCTCAGACCTCACCGGAATCGACATCAACTACCACGTCAACAGAACATTTGAGCAGAGATTGGGAGAACGCTATACGGTTCATCCACTTACCGAGCGTATTTACCAGACCGGTTGTTACGGACGAAAGACCGGCGCTGGATACTTCGATTACAGCGGTGAAAAGCCGATCCCAAATCCCAAGGTCACAGAAGTGGTGCAGCAGTATTTGAAGGAAAACAACATCAGCCCCAAGAAGATGTCGCAACAAGAAATTGTGGATGCCATGTTGGCCCTCGGCACTAACGAGGCGGCGCTTATGACTGAGGAGGGCATTTGCGACCGGCCCCAGGACATGGACCTGGCCATGATTTACGGAACCGGCTTTCCGCCATATCGGGGCGGTATCCTTCGCTATGCCGACCACTGGGGCCTTAGAAACGCCTATGAAAAGCTTCTGGAGCTGGAGAAGCAATACGGCCCCCGCTTCAAACCGGCAAGCCTGATCAAAGAGATGGCCGGGTCGGGTAAGACCTTCTACCCGAATTAGTTGACGGTCTCTACACCGGCTGAATCGTTATCAACAGATTGGTTCTGTTTACGGAATGGTACTGGAAGCCGGCTTCTTGAGCCTCCGCGACAGGACAAGAACAGCCTCCAGGATTCGGTTTAAGCAGCTCGCATCAAGGAGGTTCGCAATGAAAGAGGTGGTAATCGCAGGGTATTTGAGGACAGCGCAATCCAGGTCTCGGCCGAACGATCCGGCCAGGGACTGGTTTTGCAAAATGAGGGGAGATGAGCTGGCAGCCAAATTGCTCCCGGAGCTCATCAAGAGGGCGGGAATCGAGCCAAAAGAGATCGATGATTTTCTGGTGGGATGCGCCACGGCTGTAGGTGAACAATGGGCTTATGGTGGACGCTTTCCCGTATTCCTGGCCAACCTGCCGGAGACTATTCCCGCTAAGTTCGTTGACCAGCAGTGCGGATCGGCCATGGCCGGGATTCATATCGGGTTCATGGAAATCGCGCAGGACTTCGCCGATATTGTGCTCGTTGCCGGATATGAACATATGACTCGAGTACCCATGGGGGAGTCTACGGCGGGCAGAGGGCTAGTAGCCCCAAATTTGACTCTTTTTTCCGACCCCTCCTACCATCATTGGAATATGATGACCGCCCTGAACATGGGACTCACTGCAGAAAAGCTCTTTTCTCAGACAGAGTTTACCAAGGAGGACATGGACCGCTGGGGCGCTCGGTCTCATCAACTGGCTGCCAAGGCCCAAGCCGAGGGCTTCTTTGATGACGAGATTCTCGCTATTGAAGCCGAGCAGGATGACGGCACGGTCATGACCGTGGACAAAGACCAGGCCGTGCGGCATGATGCGACCCTGGAAGGCATTGCTGATCTCAAGCCGGTCTTCAAGAAGGACGGGGTAATCACCGCGGGAAACTCATCTCCCCTGAACGCAGGCGCCTCCTCCATGTTGCTCATGTCAAAGGACACCGCCGAAAAAAAGGGAATCAAACCTCTGGCCACAATCCGTTCTATTGGATTTGCCGGTGTGGACCCCACCGTCATGGGAATCGGACCCGTCCCAGCCAGCCGAATGGCCCTGGAGAAAGCCCGACTAACCGCTTCCGATATCGACTTCTGGGAAATCAACGAGGCCTTCTGTATTGTGGCCTTGAACTGCATCAAGGAACTGGGGATAGATCCCGACACGGTTAATGTTATGGGCGGCGCCACGGCCATCGGTCATCCCTTGGGCGCAACAGGAATTCGCCTCGTGGGCACATTGGCTCGCATACTGAAAGTCAATGACGCCCGCTGGGGTTGCGCCAATGCCTGCGTAGGCGGCGGGCAGGGTGTAGCAACCATCATCGAGCGTGAATCATACAATTGGTAGTTGAAATCCCGCTGAAGATTCTCTGTTTTGCTCCGGCCTTCACGGAGGCTACCGTAACACCCCCGGCACCAAGGCATGTGCTATTTCTGACGCTTATAGTGGTATTGCGGCGATTCCTCAATCCTGGAAAGGGGAGCTTGCGAATCTATGGCGAAAGGACTTCGAGACCTGCTGCTTCTCATCCTTTGAGGGTTCTCAACTGTTTGATGAGGGCGGGGATGATCTTATTGACATCCCCGATAATACCATAGTCGGCAAAGTCGAAGATTTCAGCCTTGGGGTTGGTATTTATTGCTACAATACACTCGCTGTTAATCATGCCGGCGGAGTGTTGTATGGCACCTGAAACCCCACAGCCGATGTAGAGTTTCGGCCGGATTGTCTTTCCCGTCTGACCGATCTTACAGTCCTCACCAATCCAGCCCTCGTCTATGGGAAGGCTCGTTGCCCCGAGCTGGGCTCCCAGCAGGTCGGCCAGCTCTCGCACGGTTTCAAATCCTTCCGCATCCCCAACGCCCATCCCGCATGCTACAACTTTTTCCGCCTCCTCCAAAGGCACTCCATCGGGAGCTGACCTAACAGTATCCACGACCTTGACCCTGGTATCCCCCTCTTTTATGTTAACATCTACTGGGATGATCTCCCCGTGCCTTTTTCGGTCTTGCACCTTTAGCTCCATAACACCTGATCGCACCGTTACCATCTGGGGCCTGTGAAGCGGGCAAATGATGTCCGCCATGAGGTTTCTGCCGAAGTACGGCTTTGTGGCCACCATCAGGCCTGTCTCGTCGTCGATATCCAGCTCGGTAGAGTCTGCCGTACACCCCGTACGTAACCGTGCAGCAATCCTCGGCGCCAAATCCCTTCCAAAACACGTCGCCCCGATCAGCACTATCTCCGGCTTCCCCGTAAGCGCTTGCTCGACGATAATATCGGCGTAGACCTCGGTGCGATACTCTTTGGCAACCGGATCCTCTGCCACAATAACCCTGTCTGCCCCAAAGGAGATCAGCTCCTGGGCAATTGTTGAAACGTCGTCCCCAATGAGGAGAGCTGTAACCTCAACGCCCAGCTTCTCCGCGAGAATACGGCCCGCGCCCAGAAGTTCGAGCGAAACCCGGGCGGGCTGCCCGTCCCTTTGCTCGATAAAAACCCACAGTCCCGTATGGTCTTCTATGCTCGCGCCTGACATAATCCCTCAGAGCAATCCTTTAAGCCTCAGGGTCTGAATCAACTTGCCTGCCACCTCATCCGGTTCGCCGTCCAGCATGGTTACCTTTCCCTTTTTGATCTGTTTGATATACACCCTCTTAGCTTGGGTGGGAGAACCCTCGAGCCCCAAAAGACCTGGATCACCGCCAAGATCGTCTGCCTTCCATACCAGTACCTCTTTGCTCCTGTACGCCTCCATGATGGTATCCATGGTGGGAATCCTTGGTTGATTGATCTCCCTTTCAACGGTTAGGACAGCAGGGAGCGGAGCTTCCACTATCCTGAAGCCGTCTTCGGTCTTCTGTTTGATCCTCACCGATGTGTTCTCGATGTTGATCTCCGTTGCGCAGATTAGTTGCGGCAGGTCAAGGAATTCCGCAATCTGGGGACCGACCTGGGCGGTCATGCCATCCGATGATTCCTTGCCGCACAGGATGAGATCATAACTTCCGATTTTTCTGGCGGCGAGGCTCAGGGTATAGGCGGTGGACAAGGAATCTGCCCCGGCAAAGGCACGGTCACTCAGCAATACCGCCCGGTCAATCCCCATGCTCAGGGCCTCTCTGAGGGACTCCTCTGCCTGGGAAGGGCCCATTGACAGTGCGGTACTATGCCCTCCATGTTTTTCTCTCAACTGGAGCGCCGCCTCTAGGGCATTTTTATCATTGAGATTGAGAACACCCTCGGCACGTTCCCGCATCAGGGTTCCGGTCTTGGGATCCCAACCGATCTCACTCGTTGCCGGTACTTGTTTGATACAGACGATGATATCCATCTTTCTTAAGAAATCCGAAATTCGAATATCGAAATCCGAAACAGTATGGAAATTCAAACGTTCAAAATACGAGACTACCGAAACCCTATTCCTCGAAGAAAAAGGCCAGTGGTTTAGAATTTCTAATTTTGGTCATTTTGATTTTTTTCGGATTTCGTGCTTAGGCCTGCCCTGGCGCGACATTGCTAGAATACATTGTAGTCGTCTCAGTATTTCAGGAGCATGTTCTTTATACGCATACTTTGCAAGCCAGGTCTGGGCCAGGGATTTCGAATTTAGCAGCAATACGATCCGAGTTAACCATAAAACTGCTAAGACATAGAAATATATAATGAGCCATAAGGAATGGTCAGGTTTCCTTCGGGCGAGCCAACGCCGATCCAACGATGGTCTTCTGAAGCTCGGTGCTTGAAGCGGTAATGCCCGCATGAGCAATGGTTCGATAAAGCCTTTCTATCTTATAGTCCTTGCAATAACCGTAGGATCCATGGATCTGTAAGGCCTTTCTGGCAACCTCCTGGATGGTTGGGACAACAAAGAGCTTGAGCGCAGCCGAATCTACCTGAAAATCACCACCTTCGTCCTGTTTGCAGGCAACCCGGTAGGTCCACCATCGGCAGGCCTCAATCGAGGCATGCATCTCCGCCAGCATCCACTGAAATCCCTGCATGGCAGTCATGGGCCTGGTCCTCACCATCCTCTCTTTTGCGAACTTCAACGACTCATCCAGGCACGCCTGCCCCATGCCAACCATGAACGCCATCTGCTGAATTCTCTCCCCGGCGATCCACCTGAGCAGGATATGAAATCCCTTACCTTTCTCGCCAAGGATAGCGCCTGCCGGCACCCTGACATCCTTCAGAAATACATCGACCAATCCCTGACCGGCAAGCCCCATCAGAGCCCACGGTTTAGACCAGGTGTAGCCTTCGGAGCTCTTGTCCACGATAAACGCCGTAATCCTTCCGGTCTCATCCTTGGCATAGAAGATCCCGTAACCTTTCTTGTGCCCCACGGTAATGAATCGCTTGGTTCCATTCAGGATATAATAGTCACCGTCGGGGGTTGCAGTAGTGGTAACCGCGGTCGGGTCTGAGCCGGTGCCCGGTTCGGTAAATGCCATAGTCGCATAGCAAGACCCGTCGCAGAGAGGAGGGATAAACCGCTTTCGAACCTCCTCCGATCCCCAGTGATAGATGGTCTCCGCGACGCTGTTGTTCATAGCCATCATGAAAACGGCCGCTGATGCGCTTTTGGCCAATTCCTCGGCAATCAGAATAACGTTGAGGGCACTTGACCCAATCCCGCCATATTCACGGGGGACCATCATGCCCAGTATCCTGGCCTTGGCAAATTTCTCCAACAGGTCGTCTGGAAGCTCATCATCTTCCTCTATTTTGGGGACAATCGGCTCGATTTCTCGCTCAGCAAACTCTCGAGCGGCCTTGATCATCATCTTGCTCTCACCTGACAGCGCGAAATCCATGTTTCCCTCCTTTCAATGGTAATGTAACCAGAAAGAGCCTATACGAACACTTCGGAGTTTCTACCTTTACTCAAACACAAGAAATCTTTACGCCAGTGCCGATTCGGGAATTCCAGTCGGGACAACGGATTTCCGGAGTAATGAAATCCATGTAATAGTATGTGGCAATCCTGTCAACGATTTTTCTTCGGGCGGGCTGTGGTAGACTATTTTTGATGGGATGCGTTCATTGAATCGTCCTCCGAGAAACCTTGATACGGGTCTCCTCATAGCCCCACGATAACCGTGCTCACGACATTCATCTGCGGAAAGCCGCCCAGGTTATGGGTAAGGCCGATCTTCGGGTCTTTGACCTGCCGATCCCCGCCCTTTCCCTGCAGCTGCTTGTACATCTCGTAGAGCATCCTGAGTCCGGACGCACCGATGGGGTGACCGAAGCATTTGAGCCCCCCATCAGGCTGTGAAGGGATGTTACCGTCTACGGCAAAGAACCCCTCTTCTACGTCCTTTCTTGCCTTTCCCCGAGGCGATATCCGTAGGTCCTCATAGGTGACGAGCTCGGTGATGGAGAAACAGTCGTGCAACTCCATCATGCTGATCTCTTCTCGGGGGCTCTTTATCCCTGCCTCTTCATACGCCCTGGCGGCAGTCCTGGTGGTCGTTTCGACAAAAGTACCATCCCATTCAGTATACCCCAACTCCTCCCCTGAGCTGACCCCGATTTGTAGCGCCTTTATGAATACCGGATCAGGCCTGAATCCCCTGGCCATATCCGCCCGGCACACGATAGCCGCTGCTGCCCCATCGCTGACCCCACAACAGTCGAATAGGCCGAGGGGGGCCGCAACAATAGGCGCATTCAAAACGTCCTCCTCTGTGATAACCCTCCGCAGGTGGGCCTTGAGGTTCTTGGCACCGTTTCTGTGGCTGTTAACCGAGACCTTGGCCAGAACCCGTTTGCCTTCTTCGGTAGACATGCCATACTTGGAGAAATAGCGGTTCGCCAGCATGGCAAAGGCACCGGGTGCGCTTATGCCGGGAAAGATAACCCTGTTCTTAGTTCCCAGGATCGTGCTCATCTCGGGAAGACCACCGTATCCCGTATCCTTGAGCTTTTCCGAGCCGAGGGCCAGTGCGATATCATATGCACCGGAGGCAACACCATATACTGCTCCCCGTATGGCCTCCGAGCCACTGGCGCACAGGTTCTCGACCCTGGTAACCGGTATAAAAGGAAGCTTGAGCGTCCTGCTCAGTGGTAAGGCAGACTTGCCAACATTCACTTCGTCGTAACAAGAGGCATACCAGGCGGCCTGTATGTCGCTTTTTTCAATCCCTGCATCGCCAATGGCTTCGGTGAATGCCTCAACGATCAGATCCTCGGAGCCTTTATCCCAATGTTCTCCGAATTCGGTGCAGCCCATCCCAATAATCGCAACCTTGTCCTTTATCCCTTCTCCCATGTTCATCTCCTTATGACGCTTAACGGGTTCAAAGAGATTCTTGTAACTTCTCAATAAGTTCGGGTTCTGTCATTGCGAGCGAAGCGAAGCAATCTCCATTATCGCAACGAGATTGCCACGTCGCTGCGCTCCTCGCAATGACAGCAAATGACAGTGCTAAGGAATCGTCCGAATTTATTGAGAAGTTACAGATTCTTTCGCCTCGCGCCTTTAGCCTTCCCTTATCGGTATCGCCTTCCAAAAATAGCCAATAACCCCGCCTCGCTCGTCAACGTATTTTTTTCTGAGGCTCATCTCGACAGGCATGCCGATCGACATGGATTCGGCATCGCAATCGGTAACATCAAACCAGTACCTCCCGCCTCCTTCAAAATCAACAACTGCATAGAGGCCAGGTGGGTTAGGCGTAAAGGCCAAGAGATCACTGGTAAAGCTGAATACCCTACCCGTTTTATCGGAAAACCGGTACGGCTCCATGTCATCAATTGCCCCGCAGTTTGGGTTAACACAGACCCGCTGTACCGGATACTGGGGTGTACCGCAACTCTTGCAACGCGTCCCGCAGAGGCCCAGCACCTCTCTCCTGTCTCTCCAAATCAAAGACAGGGCCGTGTAAGGGATGACTTCGGCCCGAATGCCTCCCTCCGGCGATATGAGGCCCCGAAATGCGAGATATTGTTCGTAGTTCTTCAATGCTCTTTTGCGCTCTATGCAGGCCTTAATGCCACGCCTTTGCCCTTTTACCCTTCCTATCTCCTCGGTCACCGTGAACAAGAGCGCGTCACTGCCGTTACCATATCCTGCCACAAGTAAGATATCTCCCGGGTTCGCCTCCTCTAGGGCCGAGACCAGGAGCATCAGAGGGTAGGCGGTGCCCGCATTGCCCATGTTCATCATGAGATGCTCGTGAATCTGTCCCGGCTCAAATCCCAATTTCTTGCCAATGGCGGCATGATCCCGGGGATGGATGCCCGGATAGATCACCTTTGTTATCTCTTCTGCTCGCAGATCGTACCTGGCCAGAAGGCCGGAAATGGCCTCGGGTATGAACCTTTGATACCCTTCCTCCCTTCCAAACCGCTCCTCCCATGCCCTGTCAACCTTATCATCCTCAGTTCTCCAATGGTCGGGGAAATCATACGATACGCTGTAGCTTCCTCCCCAGCTCGCGATGACCCCCTCGTCTCCCACCAACAGGGATGCTGCTCCATCGCTGAAGGTCATTTCCTGTGAACTGCCCGGTTTACCGAGTCGAGCATCGGATGCACAGACGAGCATTTGTCTCGCTGAGCCGGCAGCGATGCTCTCAAGCGCTGCTGTTAAGGCAGTCGTACCGGCACTGGTTGTATCCGTGAAATCCGCCTTTCTCGTTGTCCCGGCAAGGTCTAGGGCGGTCCCTATGATATCGGCTCCCCGCCTTTCTCTGAAAGGTGCCGTGGTCGTGGCAAAGTAGAGACCATCAACAAGCTCCCGCTCATATCCCCTCAAACAGTTCATGCCCGCTGCCACAGCCATGGTGACGCTGTCTTCATCGAAATTGGCTACGCACTTCTCTCCTTTCATGGAGGCAGCCTGATGGAGCCAGCCCATGGCCTCAAAAACAGCTTCTCTCTTGAGCCTGTTAAGCGGGAGATACCCGCCGTATGAGACAATACCTTTCATGGCTAAACCTCCCCCTTCCTCGGGTCGAATCACTAAAACAATGAGAAAGATACCCGATTAACGCACTGACGGCTGGTGGGCATTAAAAAGCGCTTTTCAATTATTGCCTTTACTCCGCAAAAGAATGACGCGCATTTTTTGAGTTTAATGTGGCAATGGTGAGGGATATGGATATCTTTTTTTGCACATCACCCCGTTGAATATTTGTTTTCAACGACCCATGGAGCGATAAAAAGCTAGTGGTATCGTTCATATCCCAAAGAAGGTCATGGCTGTTTTCGAAAGGCGATATCTTAAAAAAGAATTCCACCGGGTCCTGCATAGGTCACAGAGGTGGGGTTTACACCGTGCAAGCCCTGGGAGTCTCCGTCTGCCTCATCTAAACCTCACCTCTGTGACCACATCCCGTGAGGCCAATAGATGTCGCCTTGAGAAAATGGGCATGACCGGATAGAGGTGAGTATGTACTGGATCGAGACTCCGGACACAACTTTATTCTATGGCACAAGCTCAAGCCTTTTCAAACACATAGCCAAGCTGTCCGTTCGGTAGCGTGGTAGTCTGGGTTTTGAACTCCATTCCGATGCTGAGATCTTCGAAGGGGATGTCCTTTGATATCCTCCCAAAGACCTTGTGATTGCCGTAATCGAGAAGGGCAATGATGTAGGGAAGATCATCCTCAAAGCCCACCGGTCCGTATTTCAACTCACTGAAGCTCAACAGTTTACCGGTGCCGGAAACCTCAAACCATTCCATGTTACTATCGAGGCACTTCGAGCAATCCGATCTCGGGGGGAAGTACAGCGCTCCACAGTCCTTGCATTTAGTGCCCATTACCTTGCCCTTCTCAAGGTAATCTATGAAATCGTTGGTCTTGGTTATTGCGGTAAAGCTAACGGTACCAAACCTCTTGAATCTATCATCGACTTCTTTCTTAGCCATGCTCCTACCTCCCCAGTATAGTTACGTTTCCGTAAAGGCCGACGCCACCGATATTATGGACAAGACCAATCTCCGGATCTTTGACCTGCATCTCCCCGGCTTCGTCCCTCAACTGAAGCACTATCGTTCTAATCTGCGAACCTCCCGTGGCTCCGATGGGATGCCCTTTTGAGAGAAGGCCACCGTCAACATTAACGGGAATGCTTCCCTCTTTGTATGTTTCTTTCGATGCGATCAAATCCTTACCTTCCCCCGGCTGAGCGAATCCGAGGTTTTCATAAGCCATCATCTCAGCTATGGTAAAACAATCGTGCACCTCTGCCACATCGATATCCTTCGGTGTCACGCCTGCCATTGCGTACGCCTGTTTTCCTGCCTCAATACCTGCCCTGAGGCCAGTCAGCAGATCCCTGCCGGCCATATTCACCGTCTCGGAGGCGGCACCGATGCCCAGGACCCAAACCGGTTTCTTGCTCATGGCCTTGGCCTTTTCCTCATTAGCGAGAATGATGCAAGAGCTTCCGTCCGCGTTGGCACAGCAATCTCCGACCCGCAACGGCTTGGCCACGGGGGCGGAGAAATTGCTTTCAGGATCGGTGAACATCTCCATGCTGACCGGTTTCCGGTAGACAGCCTTCTCGTTTATCTGTCCGTACGTCGCGGCCTTGACCCTGATTCTAGCCAGATCCTCCAGGGTTGTTCCGTACTTGTCCATGTGTGCCTGGGCATACATAGCATAGTAGGCCGGCATCATGGTGCCAAAGGGAGCTTCCCACTGGATATCAGCGCCCCTTCCCATTCTTTCCTGGGACTCGCTTGACGAGATCTCGGACATCTTCTGGAAGCCAATGATAGCAACAACATCATGCAACCCTGCCTTGATCATCGAATAGGCTACCTTTAAGGCCGTACTGCTCGAAGAGCAGATGGATTCAACATAAAAGGTAGGCTGAGGAATGAGACCAAGATACTCAGCTATCACCCCGGCAGGGGATCTCTGCTTATCGTATTCAGGCGCAGAGGCGATGATCGATGCACCGATATCCTTCGTTTTTATCCGAGCATCCTGCATAGCCTCCTTAAACCCCTCAAAGGCGAGTTCCCGTATTGAACCGGGATACCCTCTAACAAAACTGCTCTGCCCAACACCAATAATTCCTACCTTTCCCATAATTACTCCTCCCTCTTGAAGATATTTATCTCCTTATGCTGCTTGGTTGATACCCAGTTCCTTATATGCTGTTTTTAATAGGAGACGGGCTCCACCCCAGAACTGTCAGGGCTAGACCGTTTTCTCTCTGGATACGCTGGCAAAGTAACATTCAGATGGACATCGTGAAAGGTGTGAAATTTGAAACAATAGTCGGAATCCTTTATTTGAAGACACGGTCTCTTTATACAATTTTATCGATTCAAAAGATAGGTTCAATCGGGGAATCTACTCAAATAGGGCAAAACAACCCCCATTTCCGCGTGGGGAGACTGTTGCCTGGTGCCTCCTCCCCGCCAGTCATAGGTCAATATACCCATTCAGCGCCCTAGAAGGCAGCATTAATCCCCCATCTCCTATCGAGGAGTCCGAAACAAGCGCGATGAGAATCAGCCCGTCCTTGCTTACCGTAATTCACGCAAGAGTTACAATCGCCCTTTGTTTGCTTTATTTGACAAGCAGAAAATACAGGCTGAGGCCCATGATGCTCTGGCTGTGCTTAATCTCTCCCTTCCGGATCATCTCCGGAATCTTTTCTAGGTTCACCAAACAGATCTCTATGTCCTCCGCGGCATCGGGCTGAGGTTCGGCTATCTTCTTGGCATTCCGCGCCAGGTATGTTAACCCCGTATTGCTCAGGACGGCAGGTTGTGGATACGTTTTCGTAACCAGAACAAGCTCTTCGGCTGCGTATCCGGTCTCCTCGAGGAGTTCTCTCTGGGCACTTTCCTCGGGGTTGCCATCGTCCTTATCGATTAATCCTCCGGGTAACTCCAAAAGAACCTGTCCGCACCCGTGCCGGTATTGCCTGACCATAACGACCTGATCTTCGGGCGTAATGGGCAAGACCTGAACCCAGTTTGGAAAGTCAATAACGTAGAAATCGTGCTCGTGGCCCGTCCTGGGAGAGCGGCACCGCATTATCCTAATGGAAAAGAGGCCCATATCGGGGCCTTGCTTTGATTCGACTATCGGCCATGGTCTTATCATTGCGGTTGCCCGTTAATCAGCTTTCAAATCCGAAAGCAGTTCCGATGAACTGCTGACCCTGAGGAGTGGGTAGAGAACGGTCTGCCTGTAAAGATCGAGTGTATCATTGTGTATTCTCTCCGAAAGGGCAGCTGAACAATCGGCGACAATAACGCTCTTGAAATCGTGACAGATGGCATCCAGGGCAGTTGTCAGCACGCAAAAAGGCGTGGTTAAGCCCGCTACCGCGCACAGGGTAACCTCCCTCTCCCTCAGATATCTTTCCAGGCCTGTCTGAAAAAAGGCCGAAAAACGTGGTTTGGGCAGCCAGAAATCGCCCTCTTTTTTTTCCAGTTCATCAGTAACCTCAGCACCTTCTGTACCTGCCAACGATTCCGGCTCCATTCTGCCCGTAAAGATAAAATCATCTTCCTTGTAAGCATCGGTAGAGAATATAACCGGCCAGCCACTCTCCCTGAAGGCGGTTGCCAGTCTCTTGATGGGATCGACAATTGCCCTGGCGAAGGGGGTAATCTTCAGATTGCGTCGAGGATCGAAGTAATCCTTGACCATGTCAATGATGAGCAGCGCCGGATTGTCTTTGGTTTTCATCAGATTCGTCCTTCCTTCAGGTACCGTTTACCGCCTTTAGTGCTGAATTTGTAAAACCTGCGGGAGTATTCCGAGGGTCCTTTGAACCCCGCTCAAACTCACTAACGACAGCACATTACTCTTTGCATCAGACATAACCGACAAGCCTGTGGGACGGGCATCAGGTCTTTTCTGCTGTGACTGGTGGGAGGCCGCTGTCCTTTTCACGGCGTATCAATGGGGGAAGCCGCAGCTCCCCTGCTCCAAAGGAGCGGGGGAGAATGCGGAGGGGGCAGGAATCCCCCGTTGATACGGCGTAGAAATGATCCCGCTTTTCAGCGGGAGAGCCTTGGAACAGAAGAAAAGACCTCATGGCGATCCCCATATTAGAGACTATCTGATGCTCTCATTAGTACCTCTCTATTCGAGCTTCCACCCATGGCAAGGCTCTTTGCCTGACAGGGTATATCATTTTTTCCAAATTGACAACCTCCCCGTGTTGCGGTATACCTTCAAAACGCCACCATTGTGGCCCAATCCCTTAGCACAAGGAGTGTTCCATGAATCGAGAAGACAAACTCATCCTGTGGTTTGATGAAATCACCATCGATGAT
>DATKZQ010000052.1:0-36054 GCA_035527895.1 Desulfatiglandales bacterium | reverse complement strand
ATCCAGTCGGCTTCGGAGAAAATCGAGTCAGTCATCAAACGGGTCATGGACTTCTCCAAGCCAGGCGAACCTGAGTTCGCTATGACAAACATAAATAAGCCGATCGAGGAAGCTATCGAGCTTGCTTTAGTTGCGTTGCGTAAAAGCGGGGTAGCAATCACAAAAGCCCTCGCCGCAGACTTGCCTCTGTGCAATGCGGACCCTCACATGATCGAGCAGGTCATATTAAACCTCATTACAAACGCAGCTGAGGCAATGAAAGACTTCGAAGCAGAAAAGAAAATAAGGATATCGTCTTCCGCCAAAAACGGCCTGATCCGCGTGACGGTTGCTGACTCTGGACCGGGTGTGCAGGAAAAAGAACGAGGCAAGATATTCGATCCGTTCTTTACCACCAAGAATGGGAGTTCGGGTATAGGTCTCAGTTTAAGTCACAGAATTATCACAGACCACGGCGGCACAATGAGCGTCTCCACCAGCAACTGGGGCGGGGCGGAATTCATGATCGAGATTCCAATAGACAGATCGGTTGCCTAATTGTCGCTGCTAGGTGCCGGACGGTAGTAGTTGAGAAAAGCCATTCTAACCCAAAGTAGAACAGGATTAGCATGCAATATCAAGTAGCCAGCAACTAGAGACTAGTATCGAGTTATGAGTCCTTATTCCATTTTTATTGTCGATGATGAGATGACGGTTCGCGAAGGGCTTGCCCTTGCGCTTAAAGCGGATTATCATGTGGAGGCCTTTTCCACAGCCGAGAACGCAATTGAATCTATTGAAATTACACCCCCCGACCTCGTGCTGCTCGACATCGGGTTGCCCGGCATGAATGGAGTTAGCGCCCTTGAGAGAATCAAGGCCCTCAATCCAGATATACTCGTTATTATGATCACCGCTTACGAGGACATCAAGACCGTGGTCTCCGCCATGAGGCTCGGTGCCTATGATTACGTAGTAAAACCCATCCACATGGATGGCCTGGAGGTGACTATCCGTAATGCCCTCGAGTCTGTCAAGCTTCGCAAAGAGGTTCGTGAGCTTCAGGAGACCTATCTGAGGGAAAACCTTCCCTACTTCATAGGCGAAAGCAACGCTATCCAAGATGTGATGGAGTTTATCGGGATGGTTGCAAAGAGCCCGGATACCCCAATTCTCATTCTTGGAGAGACCGGTACCGGCAAAGAACTAATCGCCAGCGCCATCCATTATAGAAGCCCTAATTTCAAAGGCCCTTTGACTACGGTAAACTGCGCCGCCATACCCAGGGATCTTATCGAAAGCGAGCTGTTTGGATATGAGAGGGGGGCCTTCACAGGAGCTCATTCCTCGGGCAAGGAAGGCCTTATAAAGGAGGCTGAAGGTGGCACCCTGTTTCTCGATGAGGTGGGCGATTTGAGCCTGGAAGCTCAAGCAAAGCTCCTCCGATTTCTTGAAGAAGGGGAGTTTTACCGAGTAGGTGGTACAAAGATGCTACGAATTCAAACCAGGGTAGTCTCCGCCACTAACAAAAACCTTGACCTGATGATCGAACAGGGTCTGTTCAGAAAAGACCTCTTTTTCAGGCTTGGGGTTATTAAAGTTCACATACCTTCTCTGAATGAACGCCCCGAGGATATTATTCCACTCGCCAAGCACTTCCTGTATGAATTCAGTAACAAATTTGGTAACTCATTTACCGGCATCACGCCGGAGGCTGAAAACGCCCTCATGTCGTACCGCTGGACAGGCAATGTTCGTGAATTACGAAACCTTATTGAAAGAGGGGTTCTTACAGGCAAGGGACCGGAGCTGAAGCCCCAGAATCTTGGAATTGAGGCAACAAAAGAGAACGAAGCTTCGGAACGAAACAGAAGCCAAATAGGACTGCCCCCCATTTCCCCTGCCGGTATCGATATCTCATCTGTCCAGGAATCCATAGAAAGGTTCTACATCAAAGAGGCCCTGAAGATTGCCGGAGGCAATGAAAGCAAGGCGGCCCGACTCCTGAACCTCAATCACCATACCTTCCGCTATCGCAAGAAGAAGCTTAACATAAAATAAGAAACTCCGCATTGCTCTATCTCCCCCACTCGCTTCTCATTTTTACTAAAACACATCCACTGAAGTCATTCCCTTCAAATACCAGAATTAATTGAGATTTCTTCTACCATTCCAACCAGTTTGGAAATTTTTCTAAAAGAGATTTCGAAATTCTTCTACATTTCGACTTTTAGCGGACTTTAATCATGTGGTCACTTTTTATAACTCATTGAATTTATACCGTTATTTATTTCACTCTGTGATGGCACACTATGTGCTTGTTTAGTCTAAACAGAGGCAAAACGTAGCCGGCATATCACATAGCTAGCCAGTGCGATCTGAAACATGGATCTGTTCGATAAACTCAAGGGCATGAAAATACTCCTCATTGACGACGATGAATGGATAAGGGATTCCCTGAGCTTATTCTTTGAGTTCGAGCCCTGCGCTTTCCGGGCACTTGAAACAGCCGAACAGGGCCTGAAAGAATTAGAGAGCAAAGACTACGACATCATCATCCTTGATTACCGGCTACCGGGCATGAACGGACTGGAGTTTCTAAAACGGATTCAAGGAACCCATCCCCAGGTGATAAAGATCCTGATCACAGCTTACGGCAGTAAGGAGATTTTTTCGCAGGCCATTGCGTTAGGAGTTCATGATTTTATTGACAAGCCTTTCTCCACCAAGGCCATTGAAGACTCTCTTTCGCGGCTGACCAAAGAAAGAGAACAAAAAAACGGGTAATCTCAAATCCGGAACTTCGATCTTAGAAAATCAGCGGTATTTACTTCTTCAACAGTGAATTCCACGATGAGGATAGTCATGGGCCAAGCAATGGTGTTTACCCTCAATAATCAGTCCGTACGGTTCACTCCTGACGGCAAAGTTTCGGTTGTCGATGCCATTCGCATCGTGACGAATTCCAATTCTCCCGGCGCTATATGGGACACCATAAAGGCTGAACACCCAGAAGTCCTCATGCATTGCGAGGATTACTCATTTCAAGTAGAAGGACCTATTTCAGTGGTTAACAGTGAAGGCTGGGAGACGATCTGGATGTTACTACCCAACTATCTGTTGGATATGAATTCATCGTAAACAAGAGGGTGGCATGGCCGCTATCTTAGTCGTTGATGATGAACAAGCTATTCGAGCTGCCCTTGCAGACACCCTTGCGTTTTTGGGGTATGAGGTGGCCACGGCAAGCAACGGCACCGAGGGGTTGCGACTCTTTCTTAAGAATTCCTTTGAGCTTGTTGTTACCGACGTGCAGATGCCCGGCATGGACGGCTGGACCCTCGCTCAACGAATAAAGGAGGCATCCCCGAACACTCCCGTTGTACTGATTACCGGCTCCGAAAAAGAGATGATTCTGAGAAAGGTTAAAGGGAACTCCATTGACTCCGTACTATTCAAACCATTTACCCTGGAAGACCTTCAGCAAACCCTTCAGGGGGTACTGGATAATGCCATATCGCCCCTTTGGGCATCGCAAGATAGGGCGTAAAAAATGGAGCAACTCATAAGGATCCTCATAGAACGTTTGACTGGGAAAGGAATGGAAGTTACCACCATTCCCGCTTACCTCAGGAATTTCGCTCACACCTTGTTGGCCCATCCCCATATCACCCTCAATGATCTGAACGATCAACTCCAATTTCTTGGTTGGGACGATTTTCAACTGGATAATGACACCTTTTACTTAATCTTGGCCGTTTTTGAGCCTGCTCCGGCATCTAAACCAATTCCTTGGTTCGATCAGTTCCTTAGCCACGAGGGCTTCGAGGAATTTGATGACCAAAAAGAAACACCTTTCGTGCTCGACAAAGACAACAGAAAACGTTCACAGGAGTAAGTCATGAATCCAAAAGCCAAACCGATGCCCAAAACAGGTGAGAGGAATACCTACTGCCCTTACTATGGCGGGTGTCTCGATTATGCTATCGATCATTCCTGGCAGGCATGGGACTGTTCCTATTGCCAGCACAAAGAAGTGCAGCCACCCGTCACTGAATGGGATTATGTGCTCAACGATCCGGTCAGCTATTATGAGCTGCCCCTTGATGTCGCTCGGAGAATTGCGAATGACCCACTGGAATAGGTATGAGCGTGTTAACAAGAGTCTTGAATGGGCTCATGAACGTCTCCATGACCGGAGGGGCCATGGTGAGCCATGTATGATGGTTGGGCATACCGCTGACAAGTTATCTCGATAGAGAGCCTCGAAGATCTCTCGACCGGGTGGCTCCCGTAGATCATACGCAAAACGGTGATGCGTATTTATTCTGCTTGACTTGTCACTATTGAGGGATATGGATATCTTTTTTTGCACCGAACTGGGCAGGTGCTTTGAGCCTGCTCTTTCCCGATGATCCAGGCGGGCGCCTGCCCCCACCTAAGCTCTATAGATTTAAAGAAGTGGGATTCACCTTTAAAGCAGCACGCCCCTGGCCCAGACCTGGCACGATAGGACTTTGTTTAGAGCCACGCATACCCATGAAGTTGCGAAACAGGATCATATTCCCGTGTCGTCGCGCCAGGGCAGGCCGCCTCTATCTGCAGCATAAGCGAGCATAACAGCATGGGCTTCTTCGGTGTCAAAAAAAGACATCCATATCCCTCGGGACAGCGTAGTTACGGAGCTAAAGCAATAATCGATTGTCTTATTTGTTCTATTCTACTGCATACCTTGAGATAAACTCAGCGAGTTGGTTGCCGGCCTCCTCATCAGGCTGAACCAGTGATGTGCAGGCAGGAGATCCAATGATTCTGAAATCAAAGAGGGCCTTTTTGATTATCCGAACGGGATTAGGCCGATACATCCCCATAAGATCCCTGAGCAATTGGCCCTTTTCCCAGATTTCATGTACATAATCGGGCCTTCTTTCCCTTTCATCCAGCATCCCCAGCGATGCCCGCGTTATGGTGCTCCAAATTCTTGGGGCCACATTCGCGCCCATAGAGACGATCCCGCTCAAACTAGGATGTTCCAAGAACCGGGCCTCATCACCATCATATATCTTGAAATCTGGTCTCTTATTGAGTGCCCTTTGATAATTGTTCACCCTGGCAAGGGGGCCTCGAAAGATGAGAGCCTTAATCTTCTCAATACTGCTCAACTCCCTCAGTATATCTGTGCGGATGTTACCTCGCTTGAGCCGCCTCTCCAAGAACTCAACCAGCCCTGCATCATTATACAGAACAAAAGGATGCGCTGTATTCGCGGTAAGTTCCTGGTAATGCCTGTACAGGCCCCTGTTGCTGTGGTAAAAAAGCGGCGAGTCGAGCCAGAAAACGGTGCCGCCGTAGCGAGATGATTTCAAGACACCCTCAAGAAGAGCAATGATCTCCCTGGTTCCCTCTACAGAGTCTTGGCTGACCCAAAAGAACAGCGGAACCCTCCCATCAACAGAATCGCAGACCCCTTTCAGCAGTTCCGTTTTTAAGCCCACGTCAAGACCCATTCCCTCCCCCATCTGGGGGCCCGCCAACAGTATGCCATCGGCCTGAGGCAGAACCTTAGCGAGGAGGGAATTAAGACCCTCACCATCAATATCCCCCGAATCGGTAAGGGGGGTAATCAAGTCAACTATCAGTCCTTTCGGTAGTCTGTCAGCTTCCATTGAACGTAAACTCCCTCCCGCCTAAGAGCCCATGCAAATGCACAATGCCTCTAACCATCTTTCCCTTATCCACAACGGGCAGTATGGTGATCCCACTGTGCTCCATTACTGCCACGGCCTCCACTGCCTTTTTCTCCTCGTCTATCGTCTTAGGTGAGGCTGTCATCACCCGTTCCACCGGCAGTTCCACTATATCCTTCCACTGCAAGAGCGATCTTCTAATGTCGCCGTCGGTAACGATACCTCGCAAAACCAGATTATTATCAACCACCAAGGATGCACCCAACCCTTTGCGGTTGATCTCCGAAATGGTCTCCCCTACGGTTTGACCGATTGAAACGAGCGGTATCCGGTCGGCTTTGAGCATGACCTCTTTGATCTTGGCGGAAAGCCGGTCTCCAAGGCTACCGCCGGGGTGAAATCGCCTAAAGTCCCTCCTGTTAAACTGCCTCCTGTTGATAAGAACAACCGCCAACGCATCACCCATGGCCAGGGCAGCGGTTGTGCTGGTTGTCGGCGCAAGGCCCAGGGGACATGCCTCTCTGTCAACACGCACATCAATAACCAGATCGCTCTCAAGGCCTATCGGCGATCCTGGATCGCCGGTAAAGGCAATAAGTTTTGCGCCGAGACCTCTCAGAGTAGGTATGATGGCAGTTAATTCCTTTGTATAACCACTGTTTGAGATGACTATGACGATATCATCAGCCCTCACCATGCCCAAATCACCGTGAATGGCCTCTGCAGGGTGAAGAAAGAGCGATGGGGTGCCCGTACTGTTAAGCGTAGCGGTGATCTTTCTTCCTACGATACCCGATTTACCAATACCGGTGAGAATCACCCTTCCACTGCTATTGAGAATCATCTCCACAGCTTGTTCAAATCCCTGACCGATCCGGTCGATCAAATCGAGAATCCCCTGGGCCTCAATCTGGAGCACCTCTCTGGCCTGCCTAATCACGCTGAAGTCTTTTTTCATTGAACCCCTACCCTTCCATCAATCCTTCCCCTCTTTTCTGCCTACACCTATCACCGCTCATCGATGAAGCGAAAGATGTCTCCTATGTGTTTTCTGGCAGAGCCAATGTACCTTTCGATCTCATCCCTCGCAAGCCTACCCAAACGATCAGATTCAGCCGGGTTTTCCAGCAGCCACGTGGCCGTCTTCAACAATTCATACCCATCTCTTATCCTCAAACCCGCCCCAACTCCCTCCAATAGGTCTGTGGCCTCTAAGAAATCCTCCATTGACGGGCCATACATAACGGGCTTGCCCCATACAGCAGCTTCTAATATATTTTGCCCGCCAAGGGGCACAAGGCTGGCACCACAGAAGATTACGGAACCCAGGCTATAAAGCCCAAAAAGCTCCCCAATTTTATCTACCAAAATAACACTGGTTTCACTATTTTCTTTGGTTTCCTCATCCAGGCTGCTTCTCAGGCAATATTTCAGATTACAGGTCCGTATCAGCGATTCAATGCTCTTGCACCGCTCTATGTGCCTTGGCGCAACAATCAAGATGGTCTCGGGGTATTTCTCAAGGAGCTTCACAAAGACTTCAAGTATGATCTCCTCCTCGCCCCCTCTGGTACTTCCAGCTATGAAAACAGGCCTTTTCCGTTCGATTCTGTAAACCCGTCTGATTCGATCGGATAATTCAGGTCGAGCCTCATCAATGAGAAGATCATATTTAGCATTTCCCGCCACAACTACCTTATTTCGGGCAGCCCCCATGGAGAGTATCCTCTCGGCATCTGAATTACTGATCATGGACAGCAGCCTGTATGCGGAGAGCACGTCTTTCATCAAGAATCTCAGTCGCTTGTAATAGTCGATCGATCGCACGGAAATGCGACCATTTATCAGAAAGGCTGGGATGTTCAATTTCTTGCACGCCCACAGCAGATTTGGCCAGATCTCTGTCTCCAGACCTATGAAGAGGTCGGGAGATACCTTCTGTAGAGAACGCCTAGCGCACCACCACAGGTCCAGCGGGTTATAGATGATTATGCTATCCTCCGGCATCTCCCTGAGCGCAGTCTGCCGACCCGTGGTCGTGGTCGTGGACACAACGAGTGAAAAATCGCCTTTCCGCTCTCGCAGTACCCGAACGATAGCCCTCGCCAATTTTACTTCGCCTACCGATACGGCATGCACCCAGATCCGCTGTCTTTCTCCTTTGGGCGGCACCTGTTTTGATGACAGTAACCCCAGTCTTTCTCCAAAATGTCCATCGAGAGAGCCTCGGATAAGGAAAAAGACAAGAATGAATGGGCCGACGAGAAAGGATCCGACTGTCACCACTATATTGTAGAACCAAAAGGTCATCATGCAAGGCAATCCTGAGCCACCATCAATCAGTTAACCTAACCTGCAAACAACATAATATCAAACAGAAAACTTGGCAAGGATTTATACTTCCTTGCCGACTATAACGCCCCGCCTCTTAGAGCCAGCCCTCCTTTAAAGGGGCTGTGCCCCCTCAAAACCCATAAAGATGATCAACTCCTCATTCGGTGTCCAGGATGTCCTTTGGACACCGTGAAGCCACGTTCATTCCAGACTTAAAACACTGTATCTTGGCAGTTCCGATAATTCCCTGAAGGCTGACACATTGTATGATCTGGCTTTACAACTTTACAAAAAAGGGATAATTATACTAAGAAACTGGAAGTAAGAATGTTTCGAGCGACCAGTGCAATGGGAGATTCATGAACAACCGTTATGGGGAGTAAGACATGTCTGGACACTCAAAATGGCACTCCATTAAGCATAAAAAGGGCGCAATTGACGCCAAGCGGGGAAAGATCTTTACCAAGCTTATCAAGGAGATCATTGTTGCAGCAAGGTTGGGCGGGGGAGATCCTGACTCTAATGCCAGGCTGAGAGCGGCCATAGCTGCTGCGAAAGCTGAGAACATGCCCAAGGAAAACATCGAGAGGGGAATCAAGAAGGGAGCCGGTGAACTCGAAGGATCTACCTATGAAGAGGCTACCTATGAAGGATATGGCCCAGGAGGGGTAGCCGTTTTGGTAGTCGTTTTGACTGATAACAAGAACAGGGCTGTGGCAGAGGTAAGACACCTCTTTGAAAGGCACGGTGGTAGCCTAGGCGCTGCCGGTTGTGTTGCCTGGATGTTCTCTCAGAAGGGCCTCATCGTTTTGCCAAAGGAGCAGACTGATGAGGAGAAGTTATTTGAGGTGGCCCTCGAAGCCGGAGCTGAAGACATTACAGAAGGGGAAGAAGAGTTCGAGGTGATTACAGAGCCCTCGCTTTTCGAACAGGTAAAAACGGCCATCGAGGGTACCGGGCTCACGTATGCCCTGGCAGAGATAACCATGATCTCCCAGACAACAACCATCCTTGAAGGGAAAAACGCTCAACAGATGCTAACCCTTATGGAACTCCTCGAAGACAACGATGACGTCAACCACGTATACGCCAATTTTGATATACCAGATGAGGTTATGGAGGCAATAAGTTGATGCTGGTCCTCGGAGTTGATCCGGGCTCTATCGTAACAGGGTATGGTTTAGTCGAGAAGCAAGACACAAAACTCACCTATGTTGGGGGAGGCAGAATCTCCTTTCGTCACCCGTGGCCTTTCCACCAGAGGATCCACAGGATTTTCAACTCTCTCATTGAAATCATCGAAACTCATCACCCGGAGGAGATGTCTATTGAAGACATCTTCTTTGCGAAGAACGTTAAGAGCGCTCTCAAGATCGGTCATGTGAGGGGCGCCGCATTTGTGGCTGCAGGACAGTGTGGCCTCAACGTTTTTGAGTATACCCCCCTGCAAATTAAGCAATCTGTGGTCGGTTACGGAAGAGCCACAAAGGAGCAGGTGAGGGCTATGGTCAAAGTTATACTTAAAATCGATACTCAATTGCCTTTGGACACAACGGACGCCTTGGCAGCTGCCATCTGCCACCACAATTGGATTAGGTTTGAAGATACCCTTGCCGTATGATCGCTTACTTAACCGGAACACTATTGAGCAAGAGTCCCCAGTCGGTAATAATTGACGTGGCCGGCGTCGGCTATCAGGCCTTTATTCCTCTGTCTACGTTTTACCGGCTCCCTGAGGAAACGGGCACGGTCAGCCTCCATGTTTATACCCATGTAAGGCAGGACACGCTCCAGCTCTTTGGGTTTAAAACCGAGCTTGAAAGAAAGACCTTTCTGTTGCTCATCTCAGTCTCCGGCATTGGCCCCAAGCTGGCCCTCAACATCCTCTCCGGTATCGGGCTCGAAGATCTCCTGGGGGCAATTGTAACGGCAGATCCGGAGAGGATTGCCGCCGTGCCGGGAGTCGGCAAGAAAACCTCCCAGAGGATAACGTTGGAGCTGAAGGATAAGGCATCTCAGCTCTCGGAAGGGATGGAGCTGTGGCCCAGGGAACGGTTCGAGATCAGAAACAAGGAGATCTTCGATGACGCGCTCTCGGCTCTCGGCAACCTCGGTTATCCAATCAGGTACGCAAAGAAGGCTCTTGAGGACGTCCTGCGGAGGGATGGTGACATAAACCTTGAAACGCTTCTCAAGGAGGCTCTGCGTGCCCTTGCTCAGGGAAGCTCCTCACATGGCGAAGGTGAAAAGACGATCTAAGAAACCCGAATGATCATGAACGAGAGAATTACGGATCCAAAACCCAAGGAAGATGAGGGCTCACTTGAAGTCGGTCTCAGGCCGTTGACCTTGAATACCTTTATTGGCCAGGAGGACATCAAGAGAAATCTCAGGATCTTCATCCAGGCGACCAAGGCACGTTCAGAGGCACTCGATCATGTTCTTTTTCATGGGAGTCCGGGTCTCGGGAAAACGACCTTGGCCCACATCATAGCAAACGAACTCGGTGTTAACATAAAGACTACCTCAGGTCCGGTATTAGATAGGCCAGGCGATCTTGCTGCGATACTGACGTCGCTAGAGCCGAAAGACGTCCTGTTTATCGATGAAATCCACAGACTGAACCACGTGGTGGAGGAAATACTCTACCCTGCCTTGGAAGATTTCAAACTCGATATCATTATCGGCCAGGGACCATCGGCACGGACCGTCAGGCTTTCTCTGCCGCCTTTTACCTTGATCGGTGCCACCACCAGAACAGGCCTCCTCACTCCCCCTCTCAGGGACAGATTTGGTGTCATCCTGCGTTTAGAGTTTTACAAACCTGACGAATTAAAGGAGATCATAACCAGATCCGCGAGACTGCTCACCATCCCTCTCGATAGAGAAGGGGCCCTTGAGATCTCAAAGAGATCGAGGGGAACCCCAAGGATAGCTAATCGGCTGCTCAAACGGGTGAGGGATTACGCAGAGGTCGAAGCCGAAGGCGTAATCTCGCATTCGGTTGCCGCAAAGGGTCTGGATATCCTGGAAGTGGATCACAAGGGTCTCGACAAGATGGACCGCCTGATTATCCTAACGATAATAGAGAAATTCAACGGTGGCCCCATAGGCGTGGATGCCCTGTCAGCCGCCCTCTGTGAGGAAAAGGATACCCTTGAGGAGGTATATGAACCCTTTCTGATGCAATGTGGCTACATACATCGTACACCAAAGGGAAGAGTGGCCACAAACCTTGCCTACCAGCACTTCGGCTTTCCTTTGAAAGCATCGGAGAACGCAGCTCAAAAGAAGTTGTTTTGAGCCGCAACCCCCTCCAACTGGCCTCTTCCCTGCGCTCCGCTGTCATGGAAGGGTACGTTAGTTCTTCCTTGCCTGCGATTTGCCGTTATGGCTAATAACCTCTGTTTCTCAAGAGGATACCCTCATAATATATTGACTTTTCGGCTGGGCTCTTCTAAAACTCACCTTAGTTTTTGTGCCTAAAAAGAGCGATTCAGGTACGGTAGGACTATATGAAAATCATTATCATCGGCGCCGGGGAGGTTGGTTTCAATATTGCCCAGAGGCTCTCTGAAGAAAACCATGATGTTGTTGTAATCGACAAGGATCAAAATAAGATCAACCACCTCCAAACCGTCCTCGATGTCCAGGCCGTTGTAGGCTCAGGCACGAGTCCTTCCATACTGCAGGAGGTGGGGATCAAGGAAAGTGACATAATCGTTGCAGCCACCGATAGCGACGAGGCCAACCTCATCGCCTGTTTCTTTGCTCAACATCTCACCGACTATATCACCAAGATAGCCCGCGTACGGAACCCCGACTACATGGAACACAGTGACATGTTTAAAACCGACTTTCTGAATATTGACCTTATAATCAATCCCCAGTCAGAAATGGTCGGCTCCATGCTCAAACTCATGGAGGTACCGGAGGCCTCTGAGGTTTTGGATTTCGTTAACGGTAAGGTCAAACTCATCGGGGTAACCGTAAAGGAAGACTCTCCTATAATCGGGCGAAAGCTCTCCTCCTTTCAAGACGTTGAGCAAGTGCTCCTCGTCGGGGTCATCATTAGAGGTCAAGAGGTTATCATACCCAGCGGAAACGATGTTATCCAAGCAAATGATTTATTATACTGTGTGACCCGTAAGGAGGAGATCTCGACGATCTTTCGGCTTCTAAATGTTAAGGAGGTGGGACTAGGCAGAGTTGTCATCGTGGGCGGTGGTACTACCGGTCTGGCCCTTGCAACATCGCTGGATAAAACCAACATAAACACAAAGATAATCGAGAAAGATAGTCAGAGATGTCTGGAGCTGGCCGAAAAGCTTGAAAAGGTGGTTGTTTTGAACGGCGATGGCACAGACAGGGATTTCCTCTTGGAGGAGAATATAGCCGATGTCGATCTCATGGTGGTCATTACGGGAGAGGAGGAAACGAATGTCCTTATCTCTCTGTTGGGCAAGGCCCTCGGGGCAAAGAAAACCGTTACCCGGATCGGAAAACTCAGCTACATCCCCCTTGTCTCGGCCATCGGAATCGATACCGTTGTCAGTCCGCGACTGTCTGCAATCAGGGCAATCCTCCAGTATATCAGGAAGGGCAAGGTCGTCTGTGTGGCACCCCTCAAGGGAGAGGCCGCAGAGGTCATAGAGTTCGAGGCACTCGAAACTTCCGACATTGTGAACACCCCGCTTTCAGAGGTGAAATTTCCAAAAGAGGCAATTGTCGGCGCAATTGTCCGGGGTGAGGAGATCATTATCCCCAGGGGGCACAATATGATCAAGCCCCATGACCACCTGATCATCTTCGCCCTCCAGGGCGCGATACCAAAGCTCGAAAAACTGTTTACCGTTAAACTGGAATACTTTTAATGCGCTTTCGGCAGATTCTGCGGCTCATCGGAATCCTCAATGTGTTCCTCGGCCTTTTCATGCTCGCGCCGCTCGTGGTCTCCCTCATCTATGCCGACGGGAGTTTTTTGCCGATACTGTACTCTTTCGTTATCACCTCAGGCGGCGGCCTTCTCCTCTTTCTCGTTACCGGGACAGCTGATTACACCGCCCTGAGCCAGCGGGAGGGCATCGCCGTTGTTACCTTTGGGTGGCTCAGCGCGGGTTTCTTCGGCTCTCTCCCTTTTCTCTTCTCTGGTTCTATCGGATCCCTGACCGATGCCTTCTTTGAATCCCTATCCGGCTTCACCACCACGGGAGCCTCTATCTTGAACAGCATCGAATCCCTCCCCCAGGGAGTGCTGTTCTGGAGGGGCCTGACTCAGTGGCTGGGAGGCATGGGAATCATCGTGTTTTCCATCGCCATCCTTCCCTTTCTCGGTGTGGGAGGAATGCAGCTTTACAAGGCCGAGATCCCCAGTCCGGTTGTAGACAAACTGCAACCGCGGATCTCGGAGACAGCAAAGACCCTCTGGAAGGTCTACCTCCTCATTACGATAATTGAGATAGGGCTCCTCTTTATCGGTGGCATGTCCCTCTTCGATTCCATCTGTCATACATTCTGCACCATGCCCACCGGGGGATTCAGCACTCACGGCGCAAGTATCGCCTATTTCGACAGCGCCTATTTCGAGGGCGTTATCACGGTTTTCATGCTGCTGGCCGGGGTAAACTTTGCCCTCCACTTTAAGTTCCTAAAGGGAGATCTTCGGGTATTCAGCAGGGATCCTGAGTGCCGCGTCTTCCTGTTTCTCCTCGCCGCCCTGATCATTCTCGTTACCGCTAATATCTACGGGACAGTCTATCAGTCTATAGGCGGTGCCTTCAGACGCGCCGCCTTTCAGGTAACCTCTATCATCACAACAACCGGTTTCGTAACCGCCGACTATGAAACATGGCCGGCTCTATCGCAGATCATCCTTTTCCTGTGCATGTTTATCGGGGCTATGGCAGGCTCAACCGGCGGGGCTATAAAGATCATGAGGATCGTCCTGCTTGCCAAATACGGATTTCGGGAGATCTTCAGGCTCGTGCATCCTCATGCCGTGAAGTCCATCAGGCTTGGCGGCAAGCCGGTTCCGGAAGAGGTGTTGAACAGTATTGGCGGCTTCTTCATTCTCTACATGGGCCTCTACGTGGTAGCCGTCCTGATCATGTCTTTTCTCGGTCTGGATGTCATGACATCCCTTGGATCGGTAGCGGCCACCATGGGCAATGTGGGTCCGGGCTTCGGCCTGGTGGGCCCGGTGAAAAACTACTTTTCGGTGCCCGATGTGGGTAAGTGGGTTCTGTCCTTCTGCATGCTTCTGGGCCGCCTTGAAATCTACACCGTCATTATTATGCTCGCCCCCGCGTATTGGCGCAAGTAAAGCATGAGCCTCGTAACGATCTCCAGACTCTCCCTCGCCTTTCTCGGAAGAACGATATTTCACGATGTCGGGCTCCAGGTGGAGCCCGGAGACCGGATCGGACTGGTCGGACCCAATGGGTCGGGAAAAACAACCCTGTTGAGGCTTATCACCGGAGAGGCCTCCCCCGACGCCGGAGAGATCACCAGGACAAAGGGCGTAAGGATCGGATATCTGCCGCAGGATATACGTGCCGGCCTATCCGGCCACGTTCTTGACTCCGTGCTCGATTCTATACCGAGAAGGAAAGCGCTCAGCCACGAAATAGATCGCTCAGGGCGATCGCAACACACGAAAGAGAACCGGAGTGAACAGCTCAAGCTGGTGGAAAGATTGGCTGAGTTACACCAGGAAATGAGCTTTTTGGATACGCAGTTTCCACCCCATGAGGCCGAGAGGATCCTGGCAGGCCTTGGGTTCTCGACCGATCAGTTTTCGGAGCCGATTTCCTCTTTGAGTGAAGGCTGGAAGATGAGGGTGCTCCTCGGCGCTCTCCTCTATCAAAGACCTGATCTCCTTCTGCTGGACGAGCCCACAAATCACCTCGATATCCCTTCCATACACTGGCTGGAGCAATTCCTCCAGACCTTTAGAGGAGCACTCGTCCTTGTATCCCATGATAGGGATTTTCTCAACAGGCAAACAAATCGAGTCGTCAGCCTGGAATTGGAGGGGATGAGGGGCTATCGGGGAAATTACGACTTCTACCTGAAAGCCAGGGCCGAAGAAAAACTGGCCTTGGAGGCCATGGCACGGAATCAGGAGTTGAGGGTGAAGGAGGCCCGGAAGTTCATCGAGCGTTTTAGGTATAAGGCCAGCAAGGCCAGGCAGGTACAGAGCAAGATAAAAGTGCTCAAGAAAATGGAATTGGTCAAATCTCACCGGCCCCAAAAGTCCATCCACTTTTCCTTTCCCCCTGTAGAGCGGAGCGGAAGGGAGGCGGTTGCGATCAAGGCTATTTCTAAGGGGTTTAACGGGAAGACCCTTTACGAAAACATGGCCTTCACCGTATTACGAGGAGACCGGATAGCAATTATCGGGCCCAATGGGTCGGGCAAAACCACACTCCTCCGGATGATTGCCGGGGAAATCGAACCCGACTCCGGCGAGATAACCCTCGGACAACACGTTATCATGAGTTATTTCGCGCAGCATCACCTGGATATGCTGGATCCGAAAAAGACCATACTTGAGGAGATCAGCCAGGCCGCTCCCCATGAGACGATCGGGTACGTGAGGAATGTGTGTGGTGCTTTTCTCTTTTCAGGCGATGAGGTAGACAAGCCAATCAATGTGCTTTCAGGTGGCGAAAAGGCCAGGGTTTCACTCGGAAAACTGCTCGTAAGACCGGGAAACCTCATGCTGATGGATGAACCTACCAATCACCTCGATCTTATCTCATCTGAAACGCTCATAGACGCCCTGGCCGATTACCGGGGTACCCTGATCTTTGTCTCACACAACCAGTCTTTCGTCAACAGACTGGCAGCGAAAATCTGGGACATAAGAGAACAAATGATTGAAGAATACCCTGGGAGACTTGATGAGTATTACAATCACCTGGATAGGATCTCGAAACCTCATCTCGCAGAACCCATTGAAAAGGGAAGTCGAGTAACAACTGCCGGGGACAAGAAGGGTCGAAAGGCCCAAAAAAGGCAGGACGCTGAAAAACGAAAACACATCCGGACAACCCTTAAGCCGATTCAGGATAGGCTGGTCCAACTGGAAGAGAGGATCGCCGATCTTGAAAAAAGGAAAAAGGAGCTCGAGACAACCCTTTCGGACCCGGAAGTCTTTGCTGACAGAGCCGGGAATTTGCCGCTTCTCAATGAATACAACGAGGCGAGGGCAAAACTAAACGAGCTGATGGCACGATGGGAATTCGCCCAAGACCGGTTGGAATCTGCTAAAAGAGAGTTGGGACTTGACTCGTGAGAAAGAAAAAGATGATGGTCATAGTTGCCAATTACGCCGATCTCAGAGAAAGCTACGGGCTCTTAGGGCCCCAATTGGCCGCCACCATTATCCAGGAACACACCCCTCATCATCCATCATGCCTGCGGCCTGGGTACCTGGATAAGGGAGTTGGAGAGGCGGGAGCGAATTGAACTTAATAGAAGGGGGTCCAACATCGAATGGTGGTAGAAGAGATTCGATTCGGTGCCGCGAAGGCCCATCCCTTTCCTAAACCTCTCCAGCTGACGCTTTAAGTATCTCTTGTTATCGGATGCAGTATCCAGTGCCTCCTGTATCGTAACCACCGCATCCTCGTAATACCCGTTTACATAGTATGCCTCGGCCAGGGTGTCGAGAAAGGTTGGTGATCGTGTTATCCCAACTGCCCGTTGGGCAAGGGAAAGTGCCCGCGGATAGTCGCGAAGTGCCCTGTCCTCGGCAGTGGCAAGAATCCAGGCAAGATTATTCAGTGCTACACCGTCATCAGGGTGCAGGATAATAATATTTTCGTATGCCCATTTCGCCCTGGCTAGATTTTCCGTCTGGTGATAGAGGGCAGCAAGGGCCCGGTAGATCTGGGCCTTTTCGGATGAGCCGGCCAGCTGTCGATTCAGGATGCTTTCAAGGGCTCTATGCTCAAGGCTGACCTTTATGGAACCAAAATTGAGGGCGTATCCCAGAGAAAGAACGAGGACGAAAAAGACCGTAAGGGCCAGGCTCAAACGCCTCGTATGCCGTTTTACCAATTCGGGCTTTTGCCAGGATCTCCATAAGAACTCAACCCTTTCAGCAATACTGAAATGGTGCCAGGAGGGCTGATGCCGGCTCTGACCGCTGACCTGGGCGATCTTTTCCAGCGACATCACGATAGGATCCGGTCTGCCTATGATCCTGACCGAATAGAGATCTGCCTGGCGCTCGAAGTTCCTCATGAAAAAACCCATGATATACCGGAAGTAGAGGATGATGCTCAGGATAAAGGGCAGGGAGAGCAAGAGATAGAAAATGCCCGTCTGAAACTCCTGCTGGCTCCCCAGTAAGCCGAATAACCATGGCAGGGCCAACATCGCGTAAAAGAATACGTCAAAGAGCCCGAATGTAAGGGCCATGTAACCCAAAAGAAAGAGCACGTAGAAGAGCATGTGCCGGTACCTGACGTGAGCCACCTCATGGGCCATCACCGCGTGGAGTTCTTCTTCCGTAAGGATATCTACCAGGGAATCGGTCACCAGAATGTACCTCAGCCTCGGCAGCAGTCCCATAACGCCCGCGGTCAGCATCCGCCCTTCCAATATCGGCCATCGCAACAGGTCTCGGTATTTAAAGCCCGCCGATCTGAGAAAGCCCACGATACTCTGTTTCTTTTCAGTGTCAGGAAGGGGAGAACAGCCCCAAAAGTACTTGACAAACGGAGGCAGGAATATAACCAGAAGAACCAGGAAAAAGGCAAAGAATGCGAATTGACCCATCTGGCTTTCAAAGACCTTCTTGAGAGATGGCCATGAAACCAGGGTTATCCCGTCATAGCACATAGTGAGGCTTGCCCAGGGAAAGAGAATGGGCAGATTGAGCTTGATATTGGATCCTACATATGACCGTCTTCTCTCAGGTGAGTGCGAGAACGCATAATGCACCGGATAACCGTAGTACCAGATGGTCGCAAGAAACGCAAAGTAGATGGCAATAGCCGCAGCACCGGGCAAAATGGAGAATGTGTTGAACCCCGGGATCTGAAGGAGCCAGTATTTCAAATTCAGGAGGTAGACACACAGGGCAAACATGACGATTGAGAGAATGGAGAGCCTGGTGACCAACAACTGATAGGCTGAGCTAATCTGGCTTTGAGCCAAACTCGGGGAGCTGCCTCTGGAGGCCCCCGAGAGCTTAGCAAAGCGATATCTGCAGTAAATTGAGAAATTGAGCCATAATAAGAATAGGGCAAGCATGGTGGTGAGGGGGCTTTTTAAGAGGCCCTCTCCAGGATAATTGAAGTTAAATACCACCAGAACAATGATAATATAAATGATGTTATTAAACATTGGTAAAGAACCAGCCCTTCAACACGATCTCTTTCTACTCTATTGGTCTCTCTGACGGCATATTACTGTAACGGTATTCTATCACACAAGGTAAAACATGGGTTGGGTAGATTTGTTCTTAGCCATGCTTTACGTCATATCTCTACTTCAACTAATCCCACTATTCCTCAAGTAAGTATTACTACCTAATTTCCCTGCGTATTCGTTCAAAATGAAAGTCAGTATTGACTTTTTATCGTTTTTTCAATAGATTAGCGCACAAAAGCGATCAGTAGTCGGTTCATTCGCCTCAAGTGCAGCGGTCCTCAAATGAAGTGCTCCTTAAGCGAAGTGCTCGTCCTGCTTCGGGCTCGGTAATCTTCGTAAGCAAAGGTCAAGAGCGCCTTGATTCCATTTCCAAGTTGACCTGAGTTCTGGAAATGATTTGATTCGGGAGCAAAGTTAAGCTATCTTAGGGCAATATCACACGAATAGTAGTAAACCTGGGACAATCTCCATATACCAAAAGGAGACAAAAAAATGAAAATCAACGCCGTTTTTGTCAAAGATGGTGACTGGTGGGTGGGATGGACCGAGAATGTGCCCGGAGCAATGACTCAAGGTAAAACCATTCAAGAAGCTAGAGAAAATCTCATTGATGCCGTACAGGAAATGCAGAAGCCAGTCGATTTGAACCAGTTGCCACACAGGGAAATTGTGACAGAGACAATCGAAGTATGAAGCGAAAGCAACTATTGCGCCACCTGGAAAGACATGGTTGTGCACGTCTGAGTGAAGGGGCGAAACATACGAGATATGTGAACCTTACGGATATTTCGCGCAAAGTTACTATACCAAGGCATACGGAGATTTCAGACCTTTTGGCTATTAAGATATGCAGGCAGTTAGGAATACCGGATCCAAGATAGACCAGGAGAGGGTTAGAAAGCCTGTCGTGTTCACACACGCGATCTGCACAAAAGAATTGGATTCTTAAGCTCTTACGAAGGAGGCACCGGTCATCAATCAGCTATTGGCTAATTCGCCTCCCGCCTCAAGGCCAGCCTTGTAGGTCGCGCCTTGAGCGAAGCGCTCCTTGAGTTCTGTCATGGGCAGGACGCTCCTTCCCCCCTCAAGCGAAGCGCTTTTCAAATGAAGTGCTCCTTAAGCGCAGCGCACACGAAGTCTCATGCTCCTTAAGCACGCTCGCCTTATTCTGCTTGACTTTCACCGTGCTGAGGCATAGGCTGACGTAGGTCTGGGCATCTTGGTTCACCCTTAGAGAGGGTGCTATGCCTCATACACTGGCAAATATCTATTGCAAAAAGCTCCATCAACTTGGTGAGTGGGTGGAGCTTTTTTTATTGAAAGGGGCCGCGCGGCGAATTATTGGATGTTGTGACCCCCTTGCCAAACACTCAACCGTGGTGAAACAGGGGATGTACCGAAAACTGCTTTGGGCAAAAATCGGTAGTTGCCTATCGGCACAAGAGTCAAACTGAGACTTGACCGGGGCACTGCTTCGGCTAAGCCAACTGAATCGAGAGGGAGGAACGAATGAAACTAGATAGTCAGCGTAAGGCGGTAGCGATTATTTGGTGGGGGATCGGGGTACTCGTCCTCATCGCATATGCCGAAGGCACAGCGAGTCGAATGTCCGCCGTGTGGAGCCAATCGAATGGAATCACATGGGCCATTGGTTTCGGCGCACTGCGGGCACTCGTGGTTATCGGCATCATCATAGCGCTTTTCTGGGTTGGCGCAAAGGTCATCCCACTGCTCATCCAAGGCCCCCCAGAGCCGGGCACCGCGCCTGCAACGGAATCCGAACCGGGTGTTTGTTTTCCTCAATCCGCCACGCTTCCGATCGGGATATGGTTGGCCGTCATCTCACTCGTACTGATAGCAGGCCTTTTCCAGGTGCTTTCCCCGAACCCAGCCATAACGTGGCTTTCTCCGGGGCCGGGTTCTGCCGGGAGTGGCACGGCAAGCACGGAAATGCGAAACCTTCTCGTCACCATATTTGCGGCCGGTGTCGGTAGCATGATCACCACCATCTTGGGGTATCTCAGGCACGCGAGCGAGCGGCGCGATTTCATGCTTTCGTTCGTACCCTGGTACTTTGCACGGCCTCTGATCGGTGTGCTCTTGGGAGTAGTTTTCTATTTCGTCCTGAAGGGCGGTCTTCTTGTGACTGTTGGTGCGGCAGATGCGAGCAGCATCAATGTGTACGGTCTTGGCGGTCTCGCAGCGCTCGTCGGGCTTTTTAGCAAGAATGCCGTTGAAAAGCTACGAGACGTTTTCGGAACCCTCTTTACCACCGAGGCAGATGTCCAAGCAAAGCTTCTCGATAGGCTACCTAATGACCTGTCGGAACAGGTGAGGAAGGCTCTGGAAGGACGGAAGTAAGAAAGAGGGGCATATCTCTACTATCCGTTATTCAATTGCGAAACTTAATAATTACGATGTGACCCTACTATACACCCCGTTAATCCTGTCTCCCTTGGCTGTACCTCAAGCGCAGCGCTCGTCCTGCTTCGCAGGTATTACTACCTAATTTGTCTGAGTATTCACTGCTGACGAAATTCAGTGTTGACTTTCCCGAATTTATTCAATACATTACACACGGCTGAAACAATGCTTTACGATCCCTGTAAACTGAATCATCTTGCACCTCAAATCCTGCCGCAGGCGGGATGCTCGTCAAGTGAAAGCGGTCCTCAAGTGAAACGCTCGGTAATCTCCGATTACCTTCCCCTGA
This sequence comes from Desulfatiglandales bacterium, assembly GCA_035527895.1. Taxonomy (GTDB): domain Bacteria; phylum Desulfobacterota; class DSM-4660; order Desulfatiglandales; family B25-G16; genus JADFWK01. Next base: position 14,955 of record DATKZQ010000052.1, on the reverse strand, counting down.
AAAACTTTACTATTGCCTTTTCTGCCCTTTTTCCTTAAACTTCTGCACATATAAGCCGATTTATCCTGCGCTTGCGATCTCCGATTCGCATTGATCTCTGACGTGTCGACAATGAGCTGAGAACACTGAGCACCGTTATTCACCCGTTGAAGAGGATGGGATGATTAACAAGCTTTTGAAAGCCGTGCACACAAAGCTCCATCAACTTGATGAAAGGGTGGAGCTTTTTTGTTTGCCGCGGGGCACACTCAAGGCGTGTTGTATATTGCGACCCCCTTCTCAAGGACTGAACCTTGGTGAAATAGAGAATTTACCGAAAAGTGCTTTGAGCAAAAATTGCTAGTTTATGTCGTTTTGGAACCAACGTTTTATGTTGTGCGGCATGAGACATTCACTATTAAAGATTTGAAATCTATCCTGAGCAAAGAGGGAGTCTCTGATTGGACATTAACGTCAGCGGCTCTGCGGGTTGCAAAAACAACTTGCCCGTATTTGCCAAAACTTGGCTGCAGTATAAACAATATTGGTTCCCCGTTCGCGACTATCAAGCTTTCTAAGCGTGCCATTGAGAGAAGGGTGCCTGATGCCGACAATCTTCGACAACATTGAAAAAAGTCTTTTGCCCGCCCTCCAAGAAACTCTCAGACTGTCAGATCGTGCTGATTTTTGTGTTGGCTATTTCAACCTTCGGGGCTGGAAACAGATAGATGCATACGTAGAAAAATGGTCTGGTGGGGCGGGCCACTGTTGCCGACTCTTGGTCGGGATGCAGCGGCTTCCGCAAGACGAGCTTCGAGATGCGCTGCGGATTGTCAAGGATAATGAGGGCATGGACAACCATACGGCCCTCAGGCTCAAGAAGAAGCTGGCGGAAGAATTCCGTGAGCAATTGATGATAGGGATACCGACTAAGGAAGACGAGGCAGGACTCAGGCGCCTCGCGGAACAGATCCGAGCGAAGAAACTCATTGTCAAGCTGTTCCTGCGTCACCCTCTCCACGCAAAACTGTACCTCCTTTTTCGTCCAGATCCTATAGCCCCTAACGTTGGTTATCTGGGTAGTAGCAACCTCACGCTGGCCGGACTTTCGAAACACGGCGAACTCAATGTTGATGTCCTTGACCAGGACGCCTGCCTGAAATTGGCGCGGTGGTTCGAAAACCGCTGGCAGGACCGTTTCTGTGTCGACATATCATCAGAATTGGCGCAAATCATTGACGAAAGTTGGGCCCGCGAGGAGCCCCTACCCCCCTACCACATTTACCTCAAAATGGCTTATCATCTTTCTCAGGAAGCTCGGTCGGGCCTCACGGAGTTTCGGATCCCTCGCGACTTCGGAAACCAGCTCTTTGAATTCCAGGTGCAGGCGGTCAAGATCGCGGCCCACCATCTTAACAGGCGCGGGGGAGTGCTCATCGGGGATGTGGTAGGGCTCGGAAAAACCTTAATGGCCACGGCTGTGGCTCGAATCTTTGAGGACGATCAGGACCTGGAAACCCTCCTCATATGCCCTAAGAACCTCGTATCCATGTGGGAGGACTATCGCAGCCAGTACCGCCTCAGAGCTCGCGTACTTCCGATAAGTGTTGTGCAAAAAGAGCTGCCTAAGCTTCGGCGCTACCGCTTGGTAGTGATTGACGAAAGCCATAATCTTCGGAATAGAGAAGGGAAGCGCTACAGGGCCATCCAGGAGTATATCCGTGAAAACGAGAGCAAGGTCGTCCTTCTTTCTGCCACGCCTTACAATAAGACTTACCTGGATCTCTCAAATCAACTCCGCCTTTTCATTCCTGAGGATCTGGACATCGGGCTCAGGCCTGAAAATCTCCTCCGTGACATCGGAGAGACCGAATTCATAAGACGACATCAGCGCTCGCCCCGGTCGCTTGCCGCATTTGAGCACAGCGAGTATGCCGACGATTGGCGGGAGCTGATGCGGCTATATATGGTCCGAAGGACAAGGAGCTTTATCCAGGAAAACTACGCCCTCGCAGACACGAGCAATGGCAGAAAATACCTTGTTTTCGCGGACGGCACTCGGTCGTATTTCCCGACTCGCGTCCCCAGGACTGTGAAATTTGAAATCGACGAGAAGGATCCCCAAGACCAGTATGCTCTTCTCTACTCGGCTCCTGTTGTGGATGCCATAAACGGATTGATGCTGCCTCGCTACGGTCTGGGAAATTACGTTGAAGAACGGCCACACGATCCGCCCACGGCTGCGGAAGCACGAATCATCGCCGACTTGTCTCGGGCCGGAAAAAGGCTGATGGGATTTTGCCGGACAAATCTCTTCAAGCGCTTGGAGAGCAGCGGCCACGCGTTTTTGCAGTCCGTTGAAAGACATATCCTTAGAAATTTCGTTTACTTGCACGCCATTGAAACTGGGCAGGCTATTCCCATCGGCACCCAGGATGCAAGCCTCCTCGATGCCCGTATCCAAGACAGGGATCTAAATCTTTTTGCCGATGAGGACGACAACGAAGATAGCAATTCCCTGGAAAATGAGGGGTTAAGAACCGCGGCTGATTTTCAGGAGCGAGCCATTAAGGTCTATGAGCTCTACGAGGGCCCCCTCAAGAAGCACTTTCGATGGTTGAGGGCCGACCGATTTGTCAGTCAACTGAGAAAGGACCTTCAGACTGACATTGACTCCCTCCTATTTGTACTTCAGAGAAGCGGCGCCTGGGCTGCAGATCGAGATGCCAAGCTCCACAAATTGATCGAATTGATTTCCCAGAATCATCCCGGACAAAAGATCATCGTCTTTTCCCAGTTCGCTGACACCGTTCAATACTTGGCTGCCGAGTTAAGCGAGAGAGGAATCCCGCGGATGGCAGGGGTTACAGGTGATACGGATGATCCGACCAAGATCGCCTGGCGGTTCAGCCCAGAGAGCAACCAGAAACGCACACAAGTGCTGCCCGAACAAGAGCTTAATGTCCTCATTTCAACAGATGTGCTTAGCGAAGGCCAGAATCTTCAAGACGCCGCCATCATCGTTAACTACGATCTCCCGTGGGCCATCATCCGCCTTATCCAGAGGGCGGGCCGTGTGGATCGGATTGGCCAGAAGTCGGATGCCATCCTCTGTTACTCATTTCTGCCTGCCGACGGAGTGGAACGGATTATCCGCCTCCGCGCACGAGTTCGGCAAAGGCTCGATGAGAATGCAGAAGTCGTGGGTACAGATGAGGCCTTTTTCGAGGACGATCGCAATGACCAGGCCGTTCGGGACCTTTTTACGGAAAAGGCAGGGATCCTGGACGGTGATGCTGATACGGAGGTGGACCTGGGATCCTACGCCTATCAGATCTGGAAGAGGGCGATTGACCGCGATCCTTCGCTCCAGAAGCTCATTCCTTCCCTGCCCAATGTCGTTTATTCTACAAAGCCTCACGCGCCGAAAAAAGAAGAGCCCGAGGGAGTTCTGGTATACGTCCGAACAGCACAGGAAAACGATGCACTTGCCTGGGTGGACAAGGCCGGAAAGGCTATTACAGAATCCCAGTTCGCTATTCTCAAGGCTGCGGAGTGTGAACCCAGTACCCCTGCTTTGCCACGGCTTGAGGAGCACCACGAGCTTGTCCAGGCTGGTGTGGAGTCTATCGCCATGGAGGAGCGGACCTTAGGGGGCCAATTAGGAAGGCCATCGGGCGCCCGCTTCCGCACCTACGAGCGTCTTAAACGCTACGCAGAGGAAATTAAGGGAACCCTCTTTGACAATCCCCAGCTTCGCCGGGCTATTGAGGACATGTACAATTACCCTCTCCGCCAAGTAGCTATAGACACCCTTAACCGCCAGCTTCGAAGCGGTATCAGCGATGAGGTTCTGGCCCAGCGCGTGATCGAACTTCGGGAAGAGGGACGGCTGTGTGTTATCCAAGATGAAGAGGAACTTAAAGAGCCCCGAATTATCTGCTCGCTCGGCCTCTCAAAACCAAATAAAGGGGATGAGGCATGACACTCAGTGTGGCCCCCGTGCGCCACTATCTGCAACATTTCAACTTTGAGAGGCTTTTTGTCGAGGAACTCGGGTGGGATCTTCATGCAGCCTCTCTGTCCGTGATTGTTGATGGGCGAACGCACAGCCTTCAGGGGCTGGCAGAAAAGCGGGGCGTCCAGATCTTTCTTTGTAATCCCGTGGCCGACGGCAAAATCCCGGACCATGCGGCCCGGCGCAAGATAGAGAGGCAAGTCACAAAGTCCGCTTACGAGCACCTCATCATCTTCGTAGACGAGGCCCATACGGCTCAGATTTGGCAATGGGTTGCCCGAGAGCCGGGACAGCCCGCTAAGTACCGGGAATACTCTTATCATCCAAACTACCAGGCGGGTGAGTCCCTGGTCCAGAAGCTGCAGAGCATAAGCTTTCAACTCAGTGAAGAGGAAGCAATAGACCTGACCGGCACCGTCCACCGGCTCCGAGACGCCTTTGATCGGGACCGGGTCACAAAGAAGTTCTACGATCGCTTCAAGGTTGAGCACGGCAAGTTCCTCCAGTTCATCGAGGGCATTACGGAAACGGCCGACCTAGAGTGGTACGGTTCTCTTATGCTGAATCGGCTGATGTTTGTCTATTTTATCCAGCAAAAGGCCTTTCTGGACAGCGACCAGCGATACCTTCAGAACCGTCTCCAAATGGTGCAGGAGCGGAAAGGAAAAGGCAGCTTCTACACCTTCTATCGCTATTTCCTGCTCCGTCTCTTCCACGAAGGTTTCTCCCAGCAGCCCGTCCAGCGTGCGCCGGATCTGGAAGAACTTCTTGGCGAGGTCCCTTACCTAAACGGCGGCCTCTTCGAGGTCCACCAGCTAGAGCAGAAATACCCCGAAATGGATATCCCGGATGAAGCCTTTGAGCGGCTCTTTGCCTTTTTCGACCAGTACGAATGGCACCTGGACACGAGGCCCTTGCAGAACGGCCGGGAGATCAACCCTGATGTGCTGGGCTACATCTTTGAGAAATTCGTTAACCAGAAGCAGATGGGGGCCTATTACACCAAGGAGGACATAACTGAATATATCAGCAAGAACACTATCATCCCCTACTTATTCGACTCGGCCCGAAAGAAATGTGCCATCGCCTTCGAACCTGAATCAGCCCTGTGGCAACTCCTCCAACATGATCCGGATCGTTACATTTACGAGCCGGTGAGACGAGGCGTCATCGACCAGGGAGGTCAATTGATTCCCGAATCGTCCCTGCCTGAATTCGTTCAGATAGGGATGAATGACCCAAAGGCCCGAATGTTCGACAAGAGATATAATCTTGGGCAAGCAGACTTTCGTGATGACGAAGACCGGATGTTCACCCTGCCTACTGAAACCTGGCGCGAATACGTGAATCGAAGAAAGCGATGTTTGGATCTGCGGGAGAAGTTGGCGCGAGGCGAGGTCCACGACATCAATGACTTCATAACCTATAACCTCAACATACGCCAGTTTGCAGAAGACGCTATAAATACCTGCGAAGGACCTGAGCTATTGCGGGCATTCTATGCCGCCATCTCCACCATTACCGTCCTCGACCCAACCTGTGGCTCAGGCGCCTTCCTTTTCGCTGCCCTCAACATCCTGGAGCCTCTCTACGAAGCATGCCTTGTGAGGATGGAGGCATTCCTGGAAGACTTGGAGCACTCGGGGGAGCGGCATAGACCAGAGAAGTTCAGTGATTTTAGACGTGTCCTTGCAGAGATCGAGAAGCACCCCAACCGATGCTATTTCATCCTGAAGTCTATAATCGTGAAAAACCTTTACGGCGTGGATATCATGGAAGAGGCTGTGGAGATCTGCAAGCTGCGCCTCTTCCTCAAGCTTGTGGCTCAGGTGGACCGGGTCAAAGACCTGGAGCCCCTACCGGACATCGACTTCAATATCCGCCCTGGTAACACTCTGGTCGGGTTCGCCCGCCTTGATGACGTAAAGCGCACTCTCGATGGTAAACTCGGCTTCAGGAAAGGGCAGGTGGACAAGATTATTGAGGACGCCGAGATCGTGGATCGGGCTTATCGGAGATTCCACGAAATGCAGACGATACAGGAGATGAATGCACGGGATTTTGCCAGTGCCAAACAGGACCTTCGACAACGCCTAGCTCATTTGACTGAGCAACTGGATCGCTATCTTGCTACTGACTACAATATCAGCCAGAACGCAATCTTGGACGAGAATAAATACGAAGTGGCTTTTAGTAAATGGCGTTCCAGCCACCAGCCCTTCCATTGGTTTGCCGAGTTCTATGGGATCATGAGTCTTGGGGGCTTTAATGCAATCATTGGGAATCCACCCTATGTGGTGTATTCCCCAGCTAAAGTTGAATATTCGGTGGAACCTATGGAGTACCGAACTATTTCGACGAGAAACCTCTATTCATACGTTTTCGAAAGATCAGCTCATCTTGCAGGCCGATTTTCTCCGGTTGGGCTCATCGTGCAGTTAAGCGCCATTTCCTCAGAGAAAATGTCATCTTTACAAGATTTGCTTTCGAGTCGGGGGCTTCTTCTCGCTCTTCCGTTCCCGCGCAGGCCACAGTCAATGTTCGACGGGGTCGAAATGCCAGTGGCGATTCTTTTGAGCTTTCCAATTCCTAGGAAAGAGTTCGCGACGGCTTGTGTAGGCAGGGTTTACAGGGAGGAAAGGCAGGCGGCCCTACAAAAATGTGTTGTGACAAGTCATGATATTCGTAAAGATGGCTATAGAATTGCGAAGATTGGAAGCGAAGTGGAAAGGAACATCATGAGAAAGCTGGGAGAGCAGCTAAGAGCGATCGGCTACTTGTGTTCGAATACTTCTGGCCACATCGTCTACTATCAAGAAGCCTGCCGTTACTGGCTTAAGGCATCTGCTGGACTACCTCATTTCAAAAGAAACGGAAGGAAGGCAGTTCCTCCCCACGGGAGAATCCTTCATCTGACATCTACGAAGGATGTTGATTTTGTTACATCTCTGTTGAATTCATCCCTTTTCTTCTGGTTCTACAGCGTACTTTCCGATTGCGAACATGTGAACGATCAGCTTTTGAGAAACATGAAGATTCCAGGGCACCAGGCAGAAGAACCATGGGCTAGCATGTGCAGCAGGCTGGAAGAAAGTCTAAAGCTCAATTGTCTCCGAAAGAAGATTCGTACCAAGCAGGGGCACCTTATCGAATACGATGAGATGACGGCAAGCCTCTCTAAACACATTATCGACGAGATAGATGTGGCTCTGGCTGCTCACTACGGCTTCACTAACGAGGAGTTGGATTTCATCATCAATTATGACATCAAATACCGCATGGGGCGGGATAGCGGAGAGGACGAATTCGACTGAAGGAAATGGAAGCTGCGCTGTGATCTTAGTTTCTCGATCACTAAGGTCGGGTTGCAGGATTTTCAGGGATTTGCTTCTCATACCATTTAGAAAGGAGATTTCAAAATGGCCTACGCAGACCTGCTCGACGAATTGAAACCAGAGGAGATACCATTGCAGCAGATCTATTTGGACCCAAACAACCCACGGTTCACCGGGGCGAACTGGAACTATGTTTCCGATAATGACATTACATTGCCCGATGTTCAAGAAACCACTAGATTGAAGCTCGTAAGAGAATTTGGTGTTGATAAGCTTCGTATGAACATGGAGGTAAATGGGTTTCTACCCATCGACCGAATTGTATTGAGGGAGGTGGCTGAGAGCGTTTATGTGGTGTTGGAAGGTAATCGACGGATCTGCGCAGCAAAAATGGTGTCAGAAGTCACACCACAAGGGGAAAATGTCGATGGGAGGGTCTTGGAGTCATTAAGAGTAATACCATGCTTGGTCTACACAGGAGGAAGTGCGGACGCGTCTTGGATTATTCAGGGCCTGCGGCACATTACTGGCCTTGTGGATTGGTCATCTTTCAACAAGGCAAAGCTCCTTGTTGAGCAGATGGAAAATGAGGATCTATCACTCACCGAAGTGGGAAAGCGGTTTGGCCTGACCCCGCACGGAGCTGGGCAGTGGATGAGAGGCTACTTTGCCTTCAAGCAGGCGAAGGAAAGGTCAGACTTCCTTAGGGAAGTTGATGAGCGAGTTTACCCATATTTGCAGGAACTGTTCAGTCGGAGCAGCGTTAAGGTGCGAGAATGGCTTGAATGGGATGAGCGTGATCGAGAGTTCAAGAACCCACTGAACTTTAATGAATTCATTGGGTGGTTTTACCCGAGGCCGGAGGCTGACGAAGGTCAGGCGAACCTGGAAATATTAGGCGATTGGGAGAAGAGGGTACTGAAAAGGCAGGATGATATCAGGCAAGTTGCCTACCTCATGTCAGAATCTCCAAAATTCTTTGAAGCGTTCAGGAGAGATCTCGATTTGGAACGTGCTTATACGGCTGCGATCGCAGCAAGGCAAGAGGAGACATTGCGAGACCGGTTTGACCCTGTGGACCAAGTGTTTTCTTCGATACGAGAATGCACGAAGGCTCTCGAGAATCTTCCGTTCAAGATGTTGCGAAACCCGGATCAGAAGGGACAGCTTCACGAAGCCCTCAAGCCTCTTGAATCCGCAATCAAAGCTATTAGGGATGCTCTGCAATGACAAGTCAAAAGCGCAGGGTTCTCAACTGGTTTGAGCGCAAGACCTTTGCCACTGATACCATCTATTTCTGTGATGCCTTGGTAGAGGCAGCATGCTCTGCTCTCGGGTTATCGGCGCTTGACGCCGAATCACTGACAGAGGGCGCGGCTTCTCGCTTCTGGAATTACTTCCTGCGGAAGATCGATGAAGATCGAAGGCGCGGCTTGAACTCACTGTTTGAGGTATCTGAACCTTCTGCAATGAAATTCCGGTGGACACCCCAAACCTATTTACGCTCTACTGTCCAAAAGACACGGTCCCAAGGGTTTAAGCTGAGGGCAAGACCACAGATACTGGCGATGATTGATCAGCTCGATTTTCGCCAGTATGAAGCACTCGGGAGCGTGATCAGCACATTGGCTGGCGCAAAACGAACAAAGTTGACTCCCCGCGGAAATGAGGGCGGTGTTGACTTCTTCGCTTTGATCGAAATGCCTGCTCGCTGCCATCTTTTCTCAGGTGCGACGGGACCGTTACGATTGATCGGGCAGTGCAAGAAGCATACTGTCAGGTTGGACGTTGGTAAAATACGAGATTTCATAACGACTATTGACAACATACGTAAGAGACAGCCTGACGTTGAATCACATGTTCCGACATGGTTCAGGTCAACCCGTGGGCCAATCGTTGGCTGGATCGTCGCCCACGAAGGGTTCCAGAATGGTGCGGAACGGGCAGCGAGGGACCATGGCATTGTGTTAGCAGACTCTCTGGATCTTGCAGAGATAGCGGCATTGTCGAGAATAACAAACGTTTGGGAAACACCCGAAAGTCGCTTGTGCAGGATCTTTAGCATGATTGAGATTGCCTTGACTGACGCGGATGGCCTCATGCAAAGTACAGGAGACGAAGTGAAGACATGGTAGGTGCAAATGGGGGCGGGATTTCAGTATCCGATGAAAATCCTGGCTCTTGAAGGGGAATAACGTCGTAGGAAATCAGGCTGCCCGAGTGCGCTGGATCGGCCAACCAGCCTCCTGGCCAAGCGGCTACATCTGATGTGCGGTGCGCGCAACCCGCTTCTGCAGGGCCTTGGGCAGAGAGTTTCGCATATATGCCAATGATGGTTCTTGTTGGAAGGAGATTCAATAATGCCTGACCGCGATGTTCGAACACTGCGGGATTGAATCTGGGCTTTAGCATACGGTTAAACCCTCTGATGTCGAAACAAGGTGATAGCATGAAAGACAAGCCTGATATTGAGAAAGTCAAACAAGTCGCGCCGGAGGCTGAAAACCTAGAGGAAATAGGTTCGGGTGGGTATAAGGTTGTTTACAAAGCACTTATCAGCGGTAAAATCGAAGCCGTAAAGCTGGTTCAAATCCCTAGCGACGAGACTGACGAAACCATTCGGGATGAGAATCTGCACCGCATTGGGCGCGAGCTGGATATCCTCTCCAAGTGCAAGAGTCCATATCTGGTTAAACTTGGCTCAATTGCGCCGCGCGCATGCGAAGTTAACTCGATAGAATACATGCTCTATTCGGAGGAATATATCCCTGGGGACTCCTTAAGGGAAATGATCCTTAAAGACTATCGACCCACGAGGGAGGAGTTGGCTGAATTGGGGGCCTGCATATTAAAGGCAGTCCAGGAATTGGCTTTAATGAACGTTATCCATCGCGATATTAAACCCGACAACATCATTAAGACTAATGATCCGGTGCGCCCATACGTATTGCTCGATTTGGGGATTGCCTTTCAGATCGGCGGGACGCCCATCACACGAAACAGCGCAAGAATTCCTGGGACTCTTTACTATATTGCCCCAGAAATGCTTGACCAAGGATTCCGGCAGAACCTGGATTATCGCGCGGATCTCTACACGGTCGCCCTGACGGTATATGAGTTTGCTTCGGGTGACAATCCTTTTGCTCACCGTGGTGATCCGCAGTTCACGACACTTTACCGCATTAAGAAACAAAGGCCAAGACCGCTGCGGGAGCTTCGCAATGATTTACCCGCTGAAATGTGCAGTTTGATTGATCAATTGATGAGAAAGCTTCCTGCCTTGCGGCCTGCTAATCTCGATCAGTTGATCAAAGAAATGGAGAGGTACCGATGAAACTTTTTGCTCAAGTAGGCCATGGCCTGGGTGATAAAGTGACGATGGGCCTAGAGGAGAAATTTATCGATGGAGCTATTTTCAGCCCCAAAGACCTCAAGAGAGACACGATGGTGAATCGAATTTCGGAGATTCGCCGTGATTACCCTGATGCGGAGATTCTGGTCGATCCCCAGTTTTACGTCTGCCTATTCGCAAATTCACCCGCCATCAACTTCGGAAATATCACCGACTGGAGCTGCTTCCGCACATTTCGAAAAGGAGAATTGGAACGTAGCCAAACCGTTGACCGCGTTCTTGGCGAATATTTCAGGGAGGTTGCCGATTTGGAGGTTACATCTGTCCTTGCCCCCAACATCTATATATCCCAGTCATTTGACTCTCGCGAGGCGGTTATCGCAAAAAATTTTGTACGGCAGGCAAAAGAAATCTATGACAAAACAGGCAATAAAAGGCCTCTTTTTGCAAGCCTGATCATCTGCCGCGAAGCTCTTCAGGATCGCAAGGAGTTTGAGGACTTTATGAACGATATCACCATGCTGGAAACTCGACCAGATGGGTTTTACCTAATAATCGCGAGTCGTTCATCTGAAGCCTTGTCAGATATTTACCACACAGATGTTGTAGCGAATTGGATGATGCTTAATCTCTCTCTTTCCATAAACGGGTTTGAAGTGATAAATGGCTATTCCGACCTCCTAACGCCTTTTCTCGGCGCTGCGGGGGGCGTTGCAGGCGCAACAGGCTGGTGGTCAAATCTGCGAGTGTTCTCAATAGACAGGTTCTTTCCGTCAGTCGGAGGGCGGCTGCCCATTATTCGCTATTTGAGCAAATTGCTGCTGAACCGCATTACAATCTCAGAAAAGGAGGCCTTAAGCCCCTTCGTTTCTGGGGTGTTGAATCAGCTCCCCCACGACGAGGAGTATGCCCCCGAACCGGAACGTTCAAGGGAGGTATTGCAGTCTTGGGAAGCCCTAAAATCACTGAATGAAGAACTCTCCGATAATGATGTGGCCAGAGGTCTGGAAAAATGTCTTCAGGCGATCTCCCGAGCTGAGCAAGCCTACAGCGAAATCGCCTCTTTTGGGATTGTTCTTGACCAGAGATCTCGAGATGAACATATCCTGCCGCTATTGGACGGCTTGCGACAGTTTAGGGAGAGAGCTGAACTGTGAGCGAAATGACTGTTCGGCGAGCCGAATGGCTCTTTCTCCGTATTTGGCAATCTGCTGTTTAATAGGCCTGGGTGTATAGAAGCACGCAATAGTGCCCGTCTCGGGTGAAAACCCCCAGAGACCCACGCGCAACTTGTGAAAAATGTCGATTCGTGGTGCCACAGATTTCATTTTGTGATTGGGTAAAACAAGGATGGAAACATGGGAGAAGAATTTATAACGGTGCGCTTGCATGAGCCCTTTGCGCCAGTCCGACAGTTTGAATTCGAAAGCGCGGACCGTAGGATCTAGTTTTTCAAGTTCCAAACAAGTCGATAACTGCACAGCCCGGTCGTGGGACCAACTGAGTGCAAGCAAGTCAGGGATACCGTTTCCGAACACTGGTACCTCACGAACAAAAAGCGTTTTCCACTTGCTCGTGCCGGAATGAATTTTCCTAAATCTATCCCGATAGGCCAGGGCAAACTGTTCAGCGAACTTTGCCTCTGGATTTTGCCTCGTTACGCGTACAGAAAGATTCTGTTGTGGATTATGGGAAGGATGCTGATATATCCCGAAAGCATCCAGCATGGGGATTGACCTCCTCGATTGTTAACATGATGTTTAAGCATAGCATCGAAAATCGGCGCTGGCAACGACGAAATCATCTTATGCCGTAGTATAGGGGGAAGAGAACGCCCGTGAGTGGTAGCAGGCAAGTTACTACCTGAATTTTGCTCCAAAGGCGTTTGAAGGTTATAGCGGGCTAGGGGACGGGCTAAGGTATTTCAGTATCCGCAGACGATGGCGAGTGTTGAAGCGAAATGATGCCTGAAAGAATCAGTCGGATTGAGTGTCTTGTGGCAGCCAAGTGGCTTGTTTGGTGGGGGACAAGACTCTCAAGAAAAGTGGAATAAGTTGAAGGTGTGAGAACAAGCAACTTGGCCAAAAAAGACAGAGCGCATATCACTCTGGCTCCGTCTTCGAAGAGTGGGATTGTATTAGAAATCTATTAGCAATGAGTGCTAATAGATTCTCTAGTAGGGCTTTAGCCGAGAATCGCCAATTCCACCGTAAATCTAAAATGATGTGCGAGCGAACCTGGGATAAAGGGAGAGAGCATGTCCTTTGAAGGAACCGTCATAGATTCGACCCACCCCAATTATCCTGTCGCTCTTCGCGATAAGAACGCTCAGTCACTGTTTGCGCGAGTCTGGGCCATTGGCAATTTAGCGCTTCTTGAAAGGCCCCTAATCGGTTTTTTCTGCTCCGTCAAATGCCCGGGTGAGCTTATATTGCGGACCTATGACCTGGCCAGGGCGTTACGAGATACAGGTGTACCGGTCATCAGCGGCTTTCACTCCCCCATAGAGAAAGACTGTTTTGATTTGTTGCTCAAAGGCTCGCAGCCCATCATCTTTTGTCCTGCCCGAAGTATCCAGAATATGCGCTTCCGCAAGAGCCTAAAGGCAAATATTGAAAAGGGAAGGACACTGGTACTATCGCCCTTCGAAGGGAAGGTCAGGAGACCGACCGCTCAAATATCAGAGCGTCGAAACCATTTTGTCGGTGCACTGGCTGCAACAGTCTTTGTATCCTATACCGAACCGGGTGGAAAGACCGAGGAATTTTGTAAGGAAATTCTTCAGATAGGCAAGCTTCTTTACACGTTCGAAAGCCTTCACAACAAACCCATTATTGACATCGGTGCCAAGCCCGTTACTACTAAGACGATCACCCAATGGACGGATTCTCTCAAACGAGAGTGAAGATGGGGTCGCCCTTACAAACTAAATTGAAGACGTGAGCCGGAGCAAAACTTTGCTTTTGCCATGTTACGGGATCGGGTCTCCCCTCTTGCCAAAACCACAACCTGACCCTGTCTTTGAGGAGTCAGAGATGCTATATCGACAAGAAATCGTCGAAGAGATGGGGATCAACAGATAACAGGACGTGTAGTAATAAATGATAGCTTATTGATGGTTGTGACCTCGTCATCTTCATACATAGTTCCCTTCAATAGTGAGGTACCCTATGGCTTACACTAACGATACGCACCTCAAGTCTATGGGCTACATTCTATGGCTCTTTGGTTTTACAGGCTCTCATCGTTTCTATTTTGGCAAGCCGATCTCGGGGACCATCTATTTTTTTACTCTCGGACTTCTCGGGGTTGGGTGGCTCATTGACCTGTTTCTCATTCCTTCACTCGATCGGCAGGCGGATCTCAGGTTCCGTACAGGTCGTATCAATTACACAGTCGCATGGATTTTGCTTACGTTCCTGGGATTGCTTGGCGTTCACCGAATGTATATGAGTAAGTGGTTTACAGGAATTATTTACTTGCTAACGGGTGGGATTGTGGGCCTAGGGTATCTGTATGACTTCTGGACACTGAACGATCAGATTACAGTAATAAATAGTGAAAAGGGACATCCTTGAAGAACTAAGTTGACGAATTGGGCCGGGGCAAATCACTATTTTTGCCATTTTTCGACATCGAACCTGGCTTCTGCTGCAATCCCGATTACAATCAGCATCTAAGCATCCAGGAGGAAGAGAGGGTCGCATCGTAAATACTAAATTTAGCAACCAAATAAGAAAAGGGGACGATTCTGTTTTATTGTTAGAGAGCGTAATAAAGCCAAAGACTAGACCGAAAAAGGATCGAGTAGAAGGAAGTTCTAGGTAAGGGGAAAACGGACTTATTTTTGAGTTTTATGCAGGCAATCGTATCTTCACAACGGAGCGCAGGGGTCAGATCTGCCCTTGCCTCTTGTTGGTAATTATTGAAGGGGAACAGGGGGTCGCATCATAAATGAAGAATCTCGATAGATCAACCGATTCGTTTGGTCGTTGGAGGACAACCCGCCTCTTACGCGAGCAGACTGCGGACCAGCACAGCTGGTCAATAGCAGCTCAGCCGGCACGTTGTGCAAGAAGGAGAAGAAAAAATGGCACTGCCGCAATTCATCCGTGCAATGGTCGAGTCAAAGCTCGACCCCTATTGCGAGAAGAAGATCCCGCCGCATGAACTAGACACCGTGCGGCTCGGTTTCAGGTTCAGGGGAAACTCGGTAACCCTGTTTGAAGAGCGTACAGCCTTCATGAATCCCGATACAAGGGTCGACATTG
>DATKZQ010000051.1:0-8552 GCA_035527895.1 Desulfatiglandales bacterium | reverse complement strand
ATACGCCACACGTCCTGAGTTGACACACACCGATTTGAACCCGAAGCGTATGGCCTCGTCACAGAGTTTGTCGAAGGCAGATAGGGGGGCCTCCGGTTTCAAAAGGGTATGATCGATATATCGGGCCATCTCAGAAGCCGTCATCCCGGCTGCCTTATCCGCCGTGCCTTCATGGTTTACGTTCATGCTCGTTCCCTCCTCACCGTGTTTACTGCCGAGCCGCTCGCCCGTTTGGGTTTGCCTCGATTTGATGGTAATCTTTAGACAACTTCCTATCCTTGTCTAGTAGAAAACTGTTCTCGTTCTATGTCTCGGTTTAACCTCTTTGTAATAGGGTTGCTGGCCCCGGTTCCAGAGAACATAGTCGAGCCCCACGGGGCTTACGTCATGCCCCCCTTCCTTAAGCGCTTTTGCCGTTAGTTCTACTGCATGAAGTGCACAGGCCCTGATTTCCACCTCCTCAGGGGACCCGGACGGGATCAACTCTTCCGAATCGATCCGTGCGGCCAGGTTTTCGTCATAGAGCAGAATGCCATCCATCCGCAAGACGTGGGGCACGAGATTGTCTGCGAACATGGTCATTCCATGAAGATCATGAAAAAAGCCCAACCCCTGTCCCTTGAGTGCGATCGACAAATCAGCGGCCGTCAATTGCGCCCGCTTGTAGAAGTGGACATTCAGATCGTCGTAGGGTTCAACATCATTGAAGAAAGGCATCTTCACAAGCAATGAGACGAGGTGTTCCGCAGAGGCATCAGCCGCCTTGACCAGTTCGAGGTAATTGCCTCTGAAACCCGCGATCAGGTATTGTCCGAGCTCATTCAAGGCAGCAGCGAAGAGCTGCATCAGCTCTCGAATGATTTCATTGTCAGGATCCTGTCCGAGTATTCTCGTACACTCCCCAAGGCTGAGTTGCGTCAATTGTTCTGCAGTCGGCGAGCCCTG
Source organism: Desulfatiglandales bacterium (assembly GCA_035527895.1). Taxonomy (GTDB): domain Bacteria; phylum Desulfobacterota; class DSM-4660; order Desulfatiglandales; family B25-G16; genus JADFWK01. The sequence continues at coordinate 7,607 of DATKZQ010000051.1, read as the reverse complement.
TCCCTTGAAAAAATCGGTAAGCGAGGCAGCAATACTGAAGTATCCCGACATCCCAGGCCGCTTACGCAGATAGGGGAAATAGCCCGAGCCAAAATTGATGGTATCCAAAATCAAAACGTAGGCAACGGTTGCATCTCCGTGATCAAGATAGTGGATATGGGGATCAAGTTCAGGGGAAATCGCTTGATCTACCGGTAATGAGGCCGCATAGTGCCGGATATGATCATGGTTAATCCCAACGTGGGTGGCCCGTTCGGCAACGGCTCTGCAAGAGGTGCGTACCTGCTCTATCAAGCTCATAGACCCGTTATTCAAGAAACCTCCTGTTAAGCTTTTCGGGCAAAAAGCCAGAATCCCTCCCTTGCCACGTTTTATTAGCGAGAATCGATTAATGATCATCCTGCCCCGCTATCAAGACAATATCAAAATTTCACGGATAGAGTCAAAACTTTAGGAAATCTCGGAGTGTTTCATATGCCACCGAAGGCTGGTCACGCGCCCATAAATCGTTCAATCGGGAGCCGGCTGTGACTTACCAATGTATGTTTCCAAACATTGCATAACGATGCAGGTTTCGATCGAGAACAAAAAAAGGGTCAGATTCTTAGCTGACCCTCCATAACGGCGTGCCAAGCCGTAGCTTCGGTGAGCCACGGACAATGTTGCCCGCCTTCTCCAGTGGCTTCCGTCTTCGTCAAGACTACGACGTGACAAGTCGGCGCGGCAGCCTTGGCATCTCCACTCCGTTTCGAAACGAAGGCTGGTCGGGGCGAGAGGACTCGTCAGCCTCAGGCTGATTTGAATGCGCCGAAGGCGCACAAGCCTCTTAGAGTATCTCTATCCGCCTGGTGGGTTTATCCGCCTTTAGCAGACTCCGAGTAAATTTCGAACTCGTCCAACCATTTTCGTCCTTGACCGGACTTCAGAAATTTCTCTCTTATTCTGGCCGTCTTGTAATCGGGAAATTCTTCCGTGAGGAGCACAAAAAATTCCTCCAGCAATTGGCCGCCTTTGGTATTTTTCGAACGGTGCTCTTGGAGGCGTCGAGAAAGGTTATTGGTAATACCGACATATCTCTTGCCGGCTTTCCCTTTCAGAACATACAATGTGGCCATTGGCAAAATAAAAAATTGGCTGGTCGGGGCGAGAGGATTTGAACCTCCGACACCCTGCTCCCAAAGCAGGTGCGCTACCAGACTGCGCCACGCCCCGAACACTGTAAATCTCATATCTTATTTCGTTGTTAGAAATCAAGAAAATTATAGGGAAATCACGGGCGGCGCCCTTGCCTCACCCGATCTTTCTATTGACTTTAGGGGGATTAGGTAATATTTTTCTCGAAAAACATTGAGGGAAATAGTTAATCATCATGAAAGATATCCAAAACGAAAAGGATGATCGCAACATCGCAATAGACAAGGTTGGGGTCAAGGACATACGATACCCGATAACCGTGCTTGACAAGGCGACCAAAACCCAGCAGACCGTGGCTCTGATCAACATGTACGTCAATCTTCCCAGAGACTATAAGGGTACCCATATGAGCCGCTTTGTTGAGATCCTGAACGAACACGATAGAATGATCTCCATACAGAACTTTCACGAGATTCTTTCAACCATGAAGCAACTGCTTAATGCTGAAAGTGCGCACATTGAGATGACCTTTCCCTATTTCGTGATGAAATCCTCGCCAGTCACCCACAGCCAGGGGCTCATGGAGTATCAGTGCACCTTCAAGGGTAATCTGAACAAGGGCAAGGATTTGGTCCTCATGATAACGGTTCCCATCACCACCCTGTGTCCGTGCTCACGTGAGATAAGCGACTTTGGCGCCCATAACCAGCGAGGAGAGGTGCGATTGCAGGTGAGATTCAAGAAATTCATATGGATAGAAGATCTCATCCGGCTGGTGGAAGACGCCGCCTCTTGTGACGTATATTCCGTGCTCAAGAGAGAGGACGAGAAATATGTAACCGAAAGGGCATATCAAAATCCGAAATTCGTGGAGGATATCGTCAGGGATATCGCCCAGAAGCTTGATCAGGATACCAACATCACATGGTTTGCCGTTGAATCGGAGAATTTTGAATCCATCCACAACCATAGTGCCTATGCATACATAGAGCGTGGCAATGCGACCTGTGCCGACTAATCGAGCCTTATACCGTGATACAAAATGCCGATCAATGGGGTACGGCGAGCAAGGGCAGTGACGCCATTCCAAGATAAGACTACATGTGTGAGCCGCGACCATTTCAATACACAGCGCCATAAATCTTATGCCATTTTGTGCGATGAGATCCGAAGAGAAAACAGTGTCTTTTAGACAGAATTGACAGGAATTTTTTTGGGGTATTCTAGCGAAGACGAATAAAACGAGAAGGGAGCAATTGCATGGCTCAAGATCTAAAGAAGATGTACAAGACGATGATGGACGACCATTTTCCCCCTGAGATTACTATAAGCTTTGGGGATCAAAGACTGGTGTACCGGAAAAGGGCGTGGAAGATCCCCGATGAAAGCTCCGGTGCATTAATCGAGAAAGGCCTTCGTTATGGGGAAAACCCAGGCCAAGAATCAGCCCTCTATGAATTGGTGAATGGAAATCTTGTTCTCGGCGATTGTCACTTCATCGAGCCGGGGAAAGGGTTGGTTTCTGCCATTGCGGAAGACGACATGATCCAGAGCGGAAAGCACCCTGGCAAGATCAACCTCACCGACATCGACAATGCTCTCAATATATTGAAGTACCTCTCCCGAGGGCCGGCTGTCGTAATTGTAAAGCACAACAACCCCTGTGGCGTCGCGTATGGTTCCACCATCGCCGATGCCTATGATAAGGCAAATATGGCTGATCGGATTGCGGCCTTTGGAGGGTGTGCCGTTTTTAGCAGGCCCATCGACCTGAATACAGCGGAGTCGATTAGCCAGAATTACCTTGAGGTCGTTGCTGCCCCTGATTTTGAGGAAAAAGCCGTCTCTGTGCTCACAAAGAGTCCGAATCTCAGGATTGTTAAAATCAGTAAGATCGATCAATTAGCCGAGTATAGCGAGAAGCGCTTTGTTGATTTCAAGAACCTCATTGATGGCGGGATCATTGTACAGCAATCACCCATAAACCGCATAAAATCACCGGATGACTTTACGGTGGCCTCTGTCGAATACAAGGGAAAGCGTTACGAGATCGCCCGAAAACCAGCTGCCGATGAATATGCCGATATGCTCTTTGGCTGGCAGGTCGAACAGGGGATTACCTCAAACTCCGTTATCTACGTCAAGGACGGGGTAACCGTCGGCATCGGAACGGCAGAGCAGGACAGAGTTGGTGTGGCTGAGATAGCTATTTACAAGGCCTACACCAAATACGCGGACGCCCTCTGTTTTAAGAAACACGGCATTCCCTATAAACAGCTTGAGGCTGAGACACTCAAAGGCCGGAAAGACGCCGCACTCAAGGATGAGATTGATAAGGCGGCTCGAGATGCCCACGGCGGGCTTACCGGTGCAACCATGGTATCGGATGCCTTCTTTCCTTTCAGGGACGGGGTTGATGTGGCCATAAAGGAGGGAATCAGGGCCATTGTTCATCCGGGAGGTTCGTTGAGGGATTTCGAGTCCATCGAGGCCTGTAACGAGGCCGACCCCCAGGTGACCATGGTGTTCACCGGCCAGAGGGCATTTAAGCATTAGAAACCGCCGGCTCACCTGGCTTCTAATGCTATGAGGCGAAGTGCACAGCCAATAGGGTTGGACTTACATCGTGAAACCCGGCGAAGCGACCGATTAGGGGAAGGTAGGCTAAATACTCATCTCAGGTGGGCCTTCTAGCCTAAGGCTCTGAAGGACCTTCTCAAAGGCCGCTCTATCCTTTTCAAAATAGTATCGTTGCACAGCATTGTAGCGGGCGCTATAGAATCGATCCCCTATGAGAAAACCGTAATAGGCGGTCTTAAAGGTCAAGCCGTCTCTGTTTTTATAGGTAAAGAGGAGCCTGAAGCCTTCATATTCGTTTACTCTTGCCGGGGTATTTTCCGTCACCTGGAAATCCAAGACCGACTGATCACAGCTGATCTCGTCAACGATAACCTGTGCAGCCTCTTGGGGTAACATTCCCCGCCTCAGTTTCTTGTTTGTGTGTTGAAAGGCCCTGTCTATGGGTCGCTCTTGAACGAGAACATATTGCAGAAAGGGACCGTCCCTGCTTATAAGCAGATATCGATCGCACTTCAATCTCATCCACGTCTGGGGAACATCAACCGAGAAATGATGAGAGGGTGACTCAAAGGGGCCTCCACTCCCTATCCAGGGTGCGCATGCCGGGATAAAAAACAGCAAAACAAACAAGTATCTTTTCATTGCAACCCCTCGCCTCTATTCATCACATTGCTCAAGATATCCTCTGATATACGCACTGTCCGGTTCATGGGGCGAAAGCGACAAACAGGATTCGAAAGACCTCCTCGCAAGTCTTTTCTCCCCCTCCTTATAGTAGATCAATCCAACTGCCTTGTACGGTTCCGGATACGACGGATCGAGTAAAATGGCTTTCTCGTAGTATTCCTTTGCTCTTGTTATATCGTTTTCCCTTGCTCTCTGTCTGCAGACTTCACCTAAGAGATAGTAGGCCCTGGGGTCATGCGGGTTGACGCTCAGGTATTTCTCTAACCCCCTGTATGCAGATGGAAATCGGCCTGCCTTCAGATCAAGCAAGGCATTCTCCAATACTACCTTTTGTATCTTCCTGAGGAAGATCTCGGTGTTTTTGACCCCCTCCTCTCGCCCTTGACAGTGAGCTCTCAGGAATTCTTTGCAGTTCTGGATGCGTTTCTGAAGCCTTGGATGTGTTCCGAAAAAGAACGGCTCTCGTGCCTTTTCCTCCTCAAGCTCCTTTTTGAGATGTTCAAAAAGACGTGGTGCTTCTTTGAGATCGTATCCGGCGTTCAGCGCCAGCTCAAGGCCTGCAAGATCGGCCTCGACTTCGAGGTCTTGGGAATATCCTGTCACTGCTGCCACAGTTCCGGTTGAACCGAGGAGTGCCATCAGGTCTTCGTGGTCCAATGCGGGCTCGGGTTTTTGCAGAACCGCAACCCGGTCCTTTTTCCTTTTGAAATCCCTAAAGGCCCTTAAGGCGTGCCGGTGCGTACAGTGTGCCATCTCATGTGCGAGGAGCGTTGCGAACTGGGCCTCGTTATCCATTCGTGCCAGAATGCCAGTATGGACATAGATGACGCCGTTCGGAAACGCGAAGGCGTTGAGATGGGGATCCTTGAGAACCGCTATTCTGAATGGCATGGTAGCCTGGGTTTCAGGCGGCTGGAGTCTCCTCACGATTCCGTTCAGATACTCTCGAAGCTCGCCGTCTCGGTATACGAATCCACTGTTGTCCAGGACTTGTTGCTCCTCAATTGAGCGCTGCCAGAGCCTTTGTTCGTCACCCTTAACTATGAAACCTCCTTTTACGAGCCTCGGGTTCGTGGTTGAACAGGCAGCTGCCACCAGGCACCCAATGAGTATCAGGGCGGCATATCTCATCAGCCCACCTCTGGAAAAGAAGAGAGCAGATCTTTAACAAACTCTGCTGCACTTTCCGTATCTCTCAGGTCATACTGGTCCACAGAATGCCTCACACAGTGCCAGAGTATGGTCCCGGATGAATCCGAAACGGCAACACTTATCCATGCTTTTTGTTCGCTAGCGGATATATGCCCGGATCCGCTCATAAAGATCATGGAATCTGCTCCGAGCCTTGATAAGGTTTTCTCACTTGGACCCAGGGAATACACGAACCGGTTCCGTTTTTCCGGAAACACTTGCGGGCCGTAGCCGTGCAGCCGGATTGATTTGTCCACCGCCTTGTAAAGAGCCTTAATCTCTTTCACATCTTCCGCTCTTTCCTCATCTACGGTGAGGGGCGTTACCCTGAATCGCTTGTCTATGAAACTTCCCGTCAGTGCCTTAATGAGATTTTCTCTCCCTGCCGCAGACCAGTCATCCCGTGCCTGCACGACACCTCCGGGCGAAATCTCATAGATTCTAACTTCGGCCAGCATGAGGGCGGGTTTCTGCATGCCCTTGACTCTCGCCGTGAACTCCGGGTGGACCCTGTAGGGAGGTGAGGCACATCCAAACGTTATGAGCAGGAGGCACAGAACAGACAGAAAAAAGAAATATTTCCACCGCCGGATACTCATCCCGTGCGGCCCTTCTTCAAGTTGGTCGTAATCAACCCCATCTCCTTGCTATCTCTGCTGTGTACAACCAAGTGCGATCCCCATCAGGAATTTTCGTCGTTATATCGTTCTGGCCGTCAAGGTGCTTTCAAGAGCAGCTGATGCAAAACTCCCCGTATCGTCTTTGTGCCTCCGAGCACGATGGCTTCGCAAAAGCTGTTTCTCTGCCGCCCGATTGCTTTTGTGCGTTAGATGCCATGTGACTTCGACGGCCGATACTTACAGTATCGGCACCAAAGCGAGGGGACTTTAGCGAGGAATACCCTCATTTCCTATTCCGCCTACCCCTTGAAAGACAGGGGCTAACGACAAGACTGCAACATTCCCGAAGTACTCAGTCCAGCTCTTATAGGCCGGGTCTCACAGGACGATGCTTTTTGAAAAAAAGACCGGATAACCTATTGAAAAGAGGGTGTTATTAGAAGGCGTTATTGAAAAGAGGGTTGACAGCTCTTTGTATCTACTATAAGCTTATCTTTATGAAGGATTGTTTTCTATCCCCGAAGGAGTTCTATAACCTTTATTTTGGAATAATGCCTGTTCTGCTCTGTCGAGGTTGTAAGGGGCTCCTCGTTGTGCTCTTAGTATTCTGCTCGTTTTGAGCCCGCGGCATGGTCGATTCGGGAATGACCCGGAGCCGACCGTGATTGTATTAATTGTTAAATCTTACGGTATTAAGACAGGAGGATTAAAGGATGAAAAAGTTATTTGTAGTGGTTATGTTCGGTCTTTTTCTGTACGGTTGCGGTGCGACAGCTCAGCAATCTGAGTACTGGAAGCACGATTCCCAATTTAAAACCTGGGATCACCTCAAATTCAGTCTTTGGGGCTACAGAAACCCCTCAGCAGAAACACTGAAGAAATCCCAGGAACAAGGCTGGTGGGGAACCGAAGTCCCCTATATCCCGGCTGAGTAAGCTCTCTCACATTTGGGCTGGGACAATTGCAATAAGCGATTGCAATGCGGTGTCAATGTATGCAGCGCAGTTGTTTGCCCGGTTTAGTGAGAGGATCAGGATCCGGGGGATTATCGGAAATCCCCGTTAAAGTCGAATGAGACCAAAACTTGGGCCTTGAGTCGATCGGTTCTTTAGCCTTACTGATCATGCTCAAGGCCCCTTTTTTGGTTCCGATTCGCGCATTGCTCATATGGCCGGGGCCGGCCTGCCCCTATTTCGTCTTTCCTATCAACCCACCTCTTATACCAAGTTGCATTCAAAAAGCTACTATTCATACACGTCATTGCGAACGAATGTGAAGCAATCCCTGGCCCAGACCTGGTTTTTGAAACTATGTATATGATACTAAGCTCTGGAAATTATTCACAGTCTATGCTCGCAGCTTAGTGCCTCGCGCCAGGGCGGGCTCAATAGGATA
>DATKZQ010000050.1:0-65875 GCA_035527895.1 Desulfatiglandales bacterium | reverse complement strand
GAGGAGAGCATTAAGATAGCCTTGGAACGGAGCTTGTCTGTCCTCTCGGCAGATGAAGAGATCAGGGCAAAGGAATTCGAAGAGCGTGCTGCAAAAGCCGGTTTCTACCCAACACTCAGCACCAGCTATTCTTACACCCGTATCGATAATAGCACCGTCAATGATGCCAAGGCAACAACCTATCCCTACAATCCTTTAACTGGCACGCACGTCCCATGGGAGATTTCACCCTTGACCCGGGATAATTACGAGTGGGATCTCACTGCCACCCAGCCGCTCTTTACCGGATGGAGGCTTACCTTATCGAAAGACTTAGCTTCTCTTGGTATAGATATCGCTAAGATCCAAAAGGAGACCGCCGTTCAGGACTTAGTACTAGATGTGAAAGCGGCATACTTTGGAATTCTGAAGGCAGAAAAACTGGAAACCGTGGCCAAGCAGGCAGTGGATCTCCTGGAGGCCCAGCTTGGGGTTTCTCAAGCCTTTTATGAGGAAGGTATTATAGCCAAGAACGATTTACTTCAAACACAAGTTCAAATGGCTCAGGCAAGGCAGGACTTGATTAGGGCCACCAATGGTGTTGCATTGGCGAAGTCCCGTTTTAATACCTTGCTCAGGAGGGGAATCGATGAAGAGACAAGGATTAAGGACATACTCGATTATGAGCCCGTCACCCTTGAGCTGAGCAGTGCCCTTGAAAGGGCAGAGGTCAACAGGCCAGAGATAAAAGAGGTATCTCTATCGGTCTTATCCGCTGAAAAAAGGGTGCAACTGAGCAAAAGCGGCTACTACCCATCGGTAACCCTCATTGGAAACTATAAGCGGGAAACCGATGATTGGGTGTTGGAGGCTGTTTCAGGGGAAGACCCCGATATCTGGACGATAACCGTACAGGGAGAATGGACCTTCTGGGAGTGGGGCAAGACAAAACATGAAGTAGCCGCGGCCCGCGCCAGACTCGCAAAGGCGCGACACCTGCTCAACGAGGTCAAAGATAATATCCAACTGGATGTGAAGAATGCCTATCTCTCCCTGAGGGAGGCTGAGAAGAATATTCAGGTTGCCAAGACAGCGGTGGTTCAAGCGGAGGAGAATTTCAGGATGAATGAGGAGCGATATAAACAACAGGTGGCCACGGCCACCGATGTCCTCAACGCCCAAACGCTCCTCACCCAGGCACGGACAAATTACTTCAATGCCCTGAGTGACCACAACATCGCTTGGGCGCGGCTTGAAAGGGCCATGGGGATAGGATACGAAACCGGGGAACGGTGAAGGGGTACTGAGGGCTCAATAGGGTTAGCTAGGAGGTAACGCTCACCTTGTCCTGCTTGTTTTGATACCTCTGGCCGCAGGCATCGCAGGTTGCAGTTTTGTCCTCGAAATGTAACCTGACACCGCACTTGCAGATCCACCCTTTCACTACCGCCGGATTACCTGCCACCAGCGCGTAATCCGGTATGTCATTGAGCACCACAGCACCTGCCGCCACAAAGGCGAACCTTCCGATGGTGTGTCCGCAGACAACGGTTGCATTAGCGCCCAGAGTGGCCCCTTCTTTAACCAGTGTCGACCTTATCTCATCTTTACGGGGGATATAACTGCGCGGGTTATAAACATTGGTAAACACCATAGAGGGCCCGCAGAAAACTCCATCTTCCAGGGTTACGCCCGGATACACCGATACATTATTCTGTATCTTGACTTTGTTACCGATCGTTACGTCTGGCCCGATCATCACATTCTGGCCGATGCTGCAATCGCTTCCGATTACGCTTCCCTTGATAACGTGAGAGAAATGCCAGATCTTCGTTCCGCCCCCAATGATGCAACCCTCATCGATTGCGCTCGTTTTATCGACAAAATAGGGCTTCTCCACCCCCTTCTTGTAATCAGAGAGCGGAGATACGGATACGACCTTTCCCTTATTCTCCAGGGAATCCTGACAGGCCTGAAGCACGGCTAGAACCTTTAAACCCTCAGCCCCACCGGTTCGAGGCCGGCGATTATACCCGATACACTCCAAAAAATGCCTACATTCCTCCCTGAGAGGCTCGGTCTGATCAACGGGAATGACCTGGCCTTCCTTCTTGTTAGGGGTTGGAAGATGATCCTTCCATTCTATTATGTGGGGATAGACAATGAGCTTGTCTTTTGGCTCAACATCGTTAAACAGCGCCATTTTTCTGTCTCCGACAATCACCAATCGTTGCTCCTTGTATGGATGCAACCAACTCACGAAAATATGGGCCTTGATCCCCGAGGGGAACGAGAGATGACTCATGGTTACATCAGCAATCCTTTCATGGAGGTAGTTTCCCCCCAACGAGCATGCGCTTTCGGGCATCTCACCGGTGAGACCGAGAATGACTGATATGTCGTGAGGGGCAAAGCTCCACAGGATGTTTTCCTCTCTTCTGATCTTGCCCAGGTTCAGCCTGTTGGAGTAGATATATTGGATCTTTCCTAATTCGCCCTGCTCGACCATTTCCCTGAGTTTGATTACTGCAGGGTGATAATGCAGGAGGTGGCCCACCATGAGAATCCGTTTTCTCTCATCGGCGGTCCTCACGAGTTCCGCTCCCTGGTCTACATTCAGCGCCAGAGGCTTTTCCACAAAGACATGCTTATCGGCAAACAGGGAATCCCTCGCGATCTGATAATGGCTCTCAGCTGGCGTAGCTATTGCAACTGCATGTAAGCTCTTGTCTGACAGGATGTCTTCCAATGAACTCGTGGTTTTGAGATCCGGGTATTCTCTCTTGGCTTCATCAAGTCTCTGCTCATTGAGATCACAGAGCCCGTAAAGGGAGCCGAGTGATGCAAAATTCCTGACCAGGTTTTTTCCCCAATAACCGCTCCCAATAACCGCCACGTGCAAAGATTTTTTCACGACCTCTCTCCTATCCTATTCTCTTTCGCCCCATCTCGATGCACTACCCGGCGCTTCCAAAAAACTAGCTAATCTTCTCTGCAATCCAGTCTTCGATTTCCACGGCCAAGGATCGCTGTAAGAGCTCGATTGAAACCACGACCTTATCTGATTTGCCTTTATGTCGAAGATAAAAACCGGTCAGCCCTTTCAGCGGCCCCTCCATAATCATAACCCTATCGCCCTTCCTCATATAAGCCTGGTTTCGAATCGTCCGGTCAGTGCCATGGAGAATCTTCAAAGAGTCTATCTCCTCTTCCTTCACGGGAACAGGTTTATTTTCAGTGCCTACTATCCTCACAACTCCGTAGGTTTTGATTATGTCCCAGTATTCGTACGGGTTCAGATCTGAATGCACAAACACGTAACCGGGCAAGAGGGGGACCATGATCCTCTTCCTCCTGTCCTTTCGGCGGCTCATAACCTCTACTTTAGGGACAAATGCTTTGATTGATTTTTTTGTCAGCCCATTAAAGACAACATCCTCATGTCTACTTCGGGCGTGAATAGCATACCATTTTTGTTGAACGTCCAGCATATCAGAACCAGATCCCTTTGCTCTTGAGTTGTTCAATAAGTGAACATTTAAGACCGCATCTTGCCATTTGTCAAGACTAAACTCCTGCGGGAATTCCTTGTTAATCTTGAGGTAGGCCGTGCTGAGCCGCGGGATATGCCGAAAAAGTCTACTGCGAAAGGGCACATATATCCATATGCGATACTGGATTTTCTTTGATGCGCTAACACTGGAACCCTTCCTGTGCGCTAGAATAAGCATTGAGAGGGCTTGCCTCCCTCAACGGGAGAATCTCCGTTGTGTCGATGCTTCTTCCGTTTCCGAATAAGCCTTTATGCTAGTTCAACGACAGACAAGGGGAGTATTTCTTGAAATCCAAGAACCAGAACTGGTTTTATGGAACCCCTTCCTTGTCTTTCACCAAGACAAGGAGGCGTATCGGGATTGCATGCGCGCTGTTGCGGTATCACTATCACCGAACAAGGTGCCCAAACCGCTTCCAATGTGGCCACGACCAATAGACAATAAAGGCCTTCCCTTTAAGCTTATTCAGGGAAACTACACCCCAATACCTGCTATCAAGGCTCTGATCACGGTTATCACCCATAACAAAGATAGCATTCTCAGGAACAATAATGGGTCCAAAATCCTCGTGTTTGTTGTATACGTCCAAAATAGGGTGCTTGGTTTCTCCGAGAAACTCCAGATACTTTCCCGCACGCCCCAGATCCTTATCAGCATATTCCCCTACGAATTCAGCTTCTATTTTCCTGTCGTTCACATAAAGCACGTCATCTTTTATCTCAACTTTATCCCCCTCAACGCCGATAACCCTTTTGATGAAATCCTTTTTCTCGTTTCTAGGCCACTTGAAAACCACTATATCGCCTGTCTTCGGTTTTTTGATCTGTAATACGAAGTGGTCGGTAAATGGTATCTTAATGCCATAGATAAACTTATTCACCAAGATATGATCACCGACAAGAAGAGTTGGCTTCATAGATCCGGAAGGGATCTTGAAGGCTTGAACAACAAACGCCCGAATGAAGAGCGCAAGAAGAATGGCTATTATAGCTGCCTCTAAATACTCCCTGAAGACACTCTTTGTCCGAACCTCTCGGTTCTTTTTCTCCTTCTTTTTCGTCCGTTCCAACTACTGGCCCTTTCCTATTTTTCTCAGAGATGTTAGAATCGGTGCAAAGACTGCCCTCTTGTACAGCAATTTTCGGAAATACGCAAATTCAAAAATAATGATTGATTCTCTCGGACACTATGTAAAGCCTCTTATGACATGTAACAAGATATTGTGGTGCTGTCAAAAATTACCACTATATATATATAAATTGTCGTAATTTTATTTAATTTATAAAAAATACTTGACAAATTAATTTATATATGCATTACTAAGCAGGAGTTTTCTTATTTTTTGGGTTAACCTTGGTGGAGGAAAAGGATAGTGCTCCAGAATACGGTAAAGAAGATAAGAGAACAACTTTTGCTTAGTAAGGCAGAGCTGGCCAGAAAAGCCGGTGTATCTCCATTGACTATCGATAGGATTGAAAAAGGTGAAGATTGTCGTATGGAGACGAAACGGAAAATCATTCTGGCCCTCGGCTATAAGCTGAGCGACAAAGAGCAGATCTTTTTTGATGACAAGTAAATCTTCAAGAACTCGAGTCGAAGATGCCCATACCTAAGAAAAATCAAATAGTTGGGATTGATATTGGATCACATTCTATCAAACTTGCCGAGATTGAAGACACTACAAGGGGCATGATCCTGAAGAATTTCGGGATTATTGGGCTCCCGCCAGATGCTATAGTGGAAGGCTCTATAAAGGAAATGGAGATAGTTTCTGCCGCCCTAAAAAACCTCCTTCAAAACCTAAAAATCAAAAACCACAATGTTGCCGTATCGATTTCCGGATACTCCGTCATCGTCAAAAAGATAACCATTCCCAGGAAAGGAGAAAGGGAGCTGGAAGAAAGTATCCAGAGTGAAGCAGAACAATACATCCCTTTTGACATTAATGACGTTAACTTGGATTTTCAGGTTCTCTACTCAGGAGAAGAAGAGTTGGGGGAGGAAGGAAAGGAATCTTACATGGACGTCCTCCTGGTGGCCGCCAAGAAAGACATCGTTGAAGAGTACATCAGCCTTCTCCATCTGACCGAGCTCAACCCCGTTATTCTTGATATCGATGCCTTTGCGCTACAAAATGCCTTTGAAATCAGCGATTACGAGCAATCTGGCTGCCATGCTTTGGTGCATATCGGCGCTCAACACCTCACCATAAACGTTATTAAGGACGGCGTCTCCATATTCACGAGAGATTCCTCATATGGAGGCTCTCAGATAACCGGTGAGATACAGAAAAGGTTAAACATCTCTTATCAAGAAGCCGAAAGAATTAAACTGGGGGCGAGACCCCTCCCAGCGACGCAGAGATCCCCCGTAGAAGAGGCAGTCACCTCAACCGTCACGAGATGGGGTCAGGAAGTCAAGAGGGCGCTTGATTTTGTAGCAACCACATTTACCGACATGAAGATTGATACAATCCTATTGAGCGGAGGTTCATCGCTGATTCCGGGATTCACGAAATACCTCGGATTGGAGACGGGCCTCAAAATAGGGACACTCAACCCCTTTGCCAATATGGAAATAAGGGAAAAATCGTTCGACGCGGGATACTTAAACTATTCGGCTCCTATTGCCGCTATCTCAGTAGGTCTCGCTTTGAGGAGTATAGGTGATCGATGATCAGGGTTAATCTCTTTCCCTTCAGGGCTGCCAGGATAAAGGAGAATATACGCCGACAGGTTTCGTATTATTTTGGTTCCGTCATTGTTATCTTCCTGGCAATGACTTGGTCTTACATAGATCTTAGCAGGGAAACAAGCTCCCTGAAAAAGGAGCACGAGAAAAAAACGAGAGAATTGGCCACCTATAAAGATACGAACGCTAAAATAAAGGACTTGAAGAAAACAATTGCCGATATTGAGGCCAAGCTCAAGACGATACAGCGCCTAGAAAAGATTAAGGCGGGTCCCGTAAAGCTTCTGGATGATATTGCAACCAGTGTCCCAAAAGACAAGCTCTGGCTCGCGAGCCTCAGGGAAAGCAAGGGTACGCTTATGCTGGAGGGCACGGCAATGGATAATGAAACAGTCGCAGACTTCATGGACAAACTGCAAAGCACCGGGAGCATATACTCCGTTGAGTTGGTCAGAACGCAGCAAAGAAAGGTGCCGGGGCTTGATCTGAGTCTCAAGGACTTCGCGCTCAGGTGCACGACCTATGCCCATGAACCAGCAACAGCGCCAACGGCTATAAAGAAAAGATAGGAGTCATGGCAATCGAATTCGATAACTTTTTCGATAAGATATCCAAGTTAAGAATGGTCCACCGGATTCTTATCTTTGCAGGGACCATCGCAGTCCTTGCAGGTCTCTTTATCTGGCTTGTATATATGCCAAAAACAGCCGAAATGCGTACATTGAGAAGCGAAATAGGCAAGCTTAACGACCAGCTCAGGCTTGCCGAGAAACGGGCAGGGGATTTAGAGAAGCTCGAAAAAGACCTCGCTCAGGCTCAGGCGGATTTGCAGTTCGCAGTCAGGCTGTTACCCACGACGAGTGAAATACCGAACCTCTTAAAGAGTATCACGAAACTCGGCAACGATTCGAATCTCGAATTTATCCTGTTCAGCCCGCAGAGCGAGGTTCCGAGAGATTTTTTTGTAGAGATACCGGTTAACATAGAGGTAAAGGGAGCCTACCACGACGTGGCCCTGTTTTTCGATAAGGTGGGAAAACTGGATAGGATTGTTAACGTCATTGATGTCAGCATGGTTCCTGTCAAGAGCATGGACACTACGCTTAAGACCAACTGCAAGGCAGTAACCTATCGCTTTAAGGAGTAAAAAGGTCTAAGGTGGGCACAAGAAACACTCTGAACATAATCCTCTCATTAGTAGTCGGCTGTGGGGCTCTTGTCCTTTTTTGTGGGGTATCTGACGGGGAGACCGGGAAAACGGAGGTCTTTAAGATTCCACAGGAAGAGAAAGCGGCCACCAAGCCAATCCAGAAACCGAAGCAGCCTGAGGCTCAACCTCAAAAGATTGAGCCCAGGACCGAGAAAGGCACGGAAGAAACACCGTACTCTTATGACCCCACCAATAAGGTGGACCCATTCAAATCATTCATTACAGTACGAGAGGAATTGGAGGAAAAGGAAGCAAGACAAAAACCGAGAACATATCTTGAAACCCTCGACCTTTCCCAGTTGACCATATCGGCCATAATTCTGACTGAGGCAGAACAGTGGGCCCTAGTGAGGGATTCTAAGGGTGATGGCCATGTGATCAAAGTGGGGACACCTGTCGGAAGAAGGGGTGGGAGCGTCACCGAGATCCTCGAGGATAAGGTCGTTGTTCGGGAATATTTCAAAGACATCAGAGGGCGTGAAAAAACAAGGGATATGTTCTTGAAACTCCCCGTATTAGAATAGGCTAAAACAGTAAAAAATGTAAGGAGACCTTGCATGTTGGATACCAGATGCCCAAGAAGACGAAAACCCGTTTTTCTTTTGATCGCTATAGGTGCACTTTGTTTTGCCATGAGTTGTGCCCCGTCGCCGACCAAGAAGAAGGTATCGGGCCTCGCGCCAGAAACGCCTGCTCAAATCGACTCAATCAGTGTGGTCTCTCTGCCCTCTGATGCAGAGGCCAGGATTGCGATAACCAACTCGAGAACCACTCCCTATACGGCCTTTAAACTTGGTCAACCACTCCGGCTCATAGTGGATGTAACCGCACAACCGGCAGAGGAATTGACCGTCCCGGATGTCACGGGGGATAAGATCATCAAAGCCCTTACGTTTGAGAGCATAAAAGATGAGCCCCTGGTTACGCGGGTTACAGCCACCTTATTCCAGGACGTTGAATACAGTGTGCAGGAAAGAGACGGAACAATAGATGTCCTGCTTTCCCCGAAGAAGCCCGCTGAAACGGTTGAACCACCTGTTATGGCAGCCAAAGAGGAGGAGATCCCGCCAGGGAAGCCGCGCCTGTTCTTTGCGCCGGGCAAGACAAAAGCGAATCAGATCCTTGGTATTGATTTCTTTATGTTGCCCAAAGGCAAATCACGGGTTACGGTTACAACCAGAGAAAGGGCACCTTATGAATTAAGCCGAAAAGACTCCTTGAACTTGCTTCTTGAAGTTAAGAATGTCACCATCCGACCTGAGCTGACCCGGTATATCGATTCTTCTTACTTCAAAGGGGTGGTCAACAGGATTACCCCGATGGTGCGGGTTGCGGACAAAGGGGTCGACCTTGAGATCAAGCTGCGAGAAGTGGTCCCCTATCACGTTGTTCAGACAGACCAGGAGATACGGATAGATTTTAGCAAGACCTCGGTCGGACCGCCAGCCAAAACCATAACTGCGGCCAGGCTGGCAGAAAAACAGGTAGTAAAAGAGGAGATACCCGAACAGGAACGACCGGCGGTGACCCCGGCGGTGAGTCAGCCCCGACCTTTGGAACGAGAGACTTACAGGAAGTATACGGGAGAAAGGATAACCCTTGATTTTGCCAATGCAGACATACGGAACATTCTGAAGTTGATTGGGGAGGTCAGCAAGCTGAATTTGGTGTGGGGTCCCGAGGTGAAGGGTACGGTCTCCATGAGGCTGAAGAACGTGCCTTGGGACCAGGCCTTGGACATCGTGCTCGAGTCCAACGATCTCGGCATGATCAGAGAGGGAAATATCATTTGGGTAACAACGAAAGGAAAGATAAAAAATCTGGAGAAAGATAGACAAGACAAACTGAAAACTGAACAGGAAAGGATAAAAGTCACCAAAGATGCAGAGAAAGAGGCTGAAGAAGCAGAACCGTTGATTACCGACTACATTACGGTCAACTACGCAGATGTGACGGATATCAGAAAGCTCATAGAGGAGAATGTAAAGGGGCCGAGAGGCAAGATATCGGTTGATACTGCAAATAAGACCATAATCTACACCGACATAGCATCTAAGGTTGAAAAGGCCCGAGCCCTGAAAACGAGGCAGGACAAACCGTCAAAACAGGTGATGATCGAGGCCCGGATCGTGGAAGCCAAAACGACTTTCTCCAGGGATCTCGGGATCAACTGGCGCGGATTAAGCTACAGTACGAAAAGAAATCCGTGGGGAGGGGGAGGACCTAACAGCAGCAGGAGCTATGATTACTCTTTTGCGACGAATTTCACGGCGGCCGCTGATACCGCAATCGGCCTCAATTTTGCCAACGCTAGTGGAACAATGTCAAGTATTATTAATGCTCAGATAGCCCTTGCCGAAACAGAGGGTACCTTAAAGACCCTTTCGGCACCGAAGATCATAACCAGGGACACCGTTCAGGCAACCATCAAGCAGGGCACAACTATCTATATCCCGTACACCGATGTGGAGGGAAACAGAACCGCAAAGGAGGTTGATGCCACCTTAGAGCTGAGCGTTACCCCCAACATCACGCCGAACGACATGGTTATTATGAAAATCTCAGTAAGCGATGATTACCCCGACTATGCGAACCGGGTTGGCGAATTTGTGCCTGTCCTGAGAAAGAACGCCATGACAGAAATGATGATTGCCAGCGGAGACACCGTTGTTATCGGCGGAATCTACAAGGAGAGCAAGGGGATAACCGATACGGGAACACCGTGGCTGAGGAAGATACCGGTTATCGGA
Organism: Desulfatiglandales bacterium; assembly: GCA_035527895.1. Taxonomy (GTDB): domain Bacteria; phylum Desulfobacterota; class DSM-4660; order Desulfatiglandales; family B25-G16; genus JADFWK01. The sequence goes on along the minus strand of DATKZQ010000050.1, from coordinate 55,691 downwards.
TGGCTTTTTGGAGTAGAGAACAAGTCAACTGAGAAGAGCGAGCTGCTCATCTTTTTGACACCGAGGGTAATGCCAGTTACGCCAATGGGCTAGGGACATATAAGCAGAAAACATCGTGAAGGGGCGATTATGCTTTTAATCGCTCCTTTTCTTGTGGGTGAAAGAATCGTCCTGCGAACAAGGCTGCAAAATCCGAAGGATATCCAGAAGATTCTCAACGAAATAGGCGGCTTTCAGGTTCCTGTTGCGGTAGGCGATCAGGGGCACTCCTGAAGCCTGACAAACCCTATAATCGACCTCCGAATCACCTACATAAAGACACCGGTGCGGCCCAACCCCGAAAAATTCAAGGATCTTCAAGATAGGTTCGGGATGGGGCTTCGGGTTTGCGACATCCAGCGAAGACACCACGATATCAAAATACCCTGTTAGGCCGTGCCATTCCAGAACCTTCCCGATCGTGTTGCTTCTGTTCGTTGCTACCGCGAGACCATAGTGTGATTTGAGCTGTTCGAGCAACTCCTTGAGGCCTGGCTCCATAACCATGTCCCTGATAAAAGGAGTGTAATCCGGCTTGGTTAATCGGTATCGCTGTGCTTGACCCGTGCAAGGACTCCCTCTGAAGATATGGTTTACCGATTCCTCGGCAGTGTGCATGTGTACAAATTCGACATCCTCACCTCTTATGGGAGGGAGGTCGAAATGGGACAAGATATGATTGTAGAAGTTAATATTGGCGTGACGGGAGTCAAACATCACGCCATCACAATCGAATACAACCACTGAAACGCTCATAGTCCCTGCACTGTACCTCCGTTGAGGCCAACAATCAATGATAACTTGCAAAAGAACCTATTTTGTGTAAGCTTAAGGCCGACACAAGAATCCCCAAAACCGAACGAAAGCATCGCCACGGAAGCTCCGCTGAACGCGGGCCTTCGTGGGAATAACCGAGAGGCTTCATGGAAATAACTTCGGACTTTCTCGTCATCGGTACCGGTATCGCAGGCCTCAGTTTTGCCCTTAAGGCGGCCTCAAAGGGCACCGTCAGCGTCGTCACCAAAAAGGAAACGATGGATGCCTCAACCAATTATGCACAGGGGGGTATTGCCTCAGTGTTAGATCCATACGACTCGTTTGATCTGCACATAGCAGACACCCTCGAGTCAGGAGCCGGGCTCTGCAACGAGGAGGTCGTCCGCACCGTTGTAACTGAGGGGCCTGGTATGATTCGGGAGCTTATCTCCCTTGGCGTCAACTTCTCCCGCGATAAGAAAGAGCCTGACAAGCTGGATCTAACCCAGGAAGGAGGTCATTCCAGGAGAAGGATCGTACATGCTGATGATCTGACCGGACAAGAGGTTGAGCGGTCCCTCATTCGAAATGTGGAGGGAAAGAGCAACATCAGGATCTTTGAAGACCACATGGCTATCGACCTCATTACGACATCAAAATTCCTAAAAAGAGGTCTCTCGACCAATCAGACCGAGGAGACATGCTGGGGGGCCTACGTATTAGATATTCACACCGGAGAGGTAAGGACCTTCTTGGCGAGAGTAACCGTGCTTGCAACGGGAGGAGCAGGAAAGGTTTACCTCTACACCAGCAACCCCGACATCGCCACCGGTGATGGCCTTGCCATGGGTTACCGGGCAGGAGCTAAGGTGGCAAACATGGAATTTGTGCAATTCCATCCCACGTGTCTCTTTCATCCGCTGGCAAAGAATTTCCTGATTAGTGAATCCGTCAGGGGCGAGGGGGGACGATTGATTGACAAAAGCGGAAATCACTTCATGGAACGGTACCACCCCAGGGAAGACTTAGCCCTCAGAGATATCGTTGCTCGATCAATTGACGAAGAACTGAAGAAGAGCGGTGATGAATGCGTCTATTTGGATATCAGCCACAGGCCTCCGGAATTTATTAAGAAACGTTTTCCCCATATCTACCAAAAGTGCCTTTCATTGGATATCGACATCACCCAAGAACCGATTCCCGTTGTACCGGCAGCCCACTACATGTGTGGTGGCCTCATTGCCGACAAGCGCGGACGCACCAACATAAACAACCTCTATGCAATCGGCGAGGTAGCCTGTACCGGGCTCCATGGCGCAAACAGGCTGGCGAGTAATTCTCTTATAGAAGCCCTCGTTTTTGCAAAAGCGGCCTTTGAAGATGGCGTCAAAAAAATTACCCAAGGCGATCCTCACAAATTTCCCCCCGTTCCCTTATGGGATCCGGGGTCAGCAACTGACAGCGACGAATCGGTGGTTGTTTCACATAACTGGGATGAAGTGAGAAGGCTGATGTGGAACTACGTTGGCATTGTGAGAACCAATAAACGGCTGATCAGGGCCAAAAGAAGAATCGAGGTGATCCAGCAGGAGATCAAGGAGTATTATTGGGACTTCCTTATTACCACTGATTTGGTAGAACTGAGAAATCTGGCAACGGTCGCTGAACTGATAATCAACTCAGCTAGTATGCGGAAGGAAAGCAGAGGGCTTCACTATAACCTGGATTATCAGGAACGAGATGATAAGAACTGGCGTCACGATACGGTGATATAAGCTGCTACGTCGTTCAAGAACTGTCAATCGGTTTACATAGATTAGCCACAGACTCACACAGACAGTATAAGTTATTTTCCTCTGCCGAGAGTGCCAGCATGTTATCGCGAAGCGATGATACCTTTTAGCCGAGCACGTCGCTCGGCTAAAAGGTCTGCGTGGGTCTGTGGCTGTAAAATTATTACCAAAGGGTGAACGGGAATCGCAGCCATAATCGCTCATAGAGCTTCTCCCGGCCCCTGAGCTTGAGCCATGTCATGACAAAGGCGTAAAGCAGGCCGAGACCGATAGCACCGAGCACAAGATACAGGAGCCCCATAAAGATAAGACGACCTGCATCCCACCCCCATTCGAAAACAAAAGGAAACATATTAGCCTCTCTTGACGACCCCAAATTCCTTAACAACCTTCCCGAAAACGGTGACGGGATTCAACTCTGCCTCCTGGGGAAAAACGGGAAGGTATCGGTAGGAAAGGGAGAATATCAGAATCCCGTAACCAATGGTACCGAATCCAATCCCCCATTCTTGCCACGTTGGCACATAGCTCATGAACTTGTCAAAAGGCATAACCGGTACGGCTAGGGTCTGAATCGAAAACACGAACCTATTGAACACGATACCAATGACATTCATCACGGCACCGATAATGAGGAGGTTATCTCTTTCCCTCAATTGTGGGGTTATCAAAACAATCGCCGGAATAACACCGAAAACTCCAATCTCGGCAATCAAAAGCCATAGCCCATAGGATCCGGCATAGAAATCCATGAAGGATAATCCGGCCCGGGGTACCACTCCGTATGCCCAGTTCACCGTATCCGCGATCTTGAGTATGATATAGCTTACAAGAAGCCAGCCCGAGATCTTGGCTAGCAAGGTAAAAACGCTCTTCTTGACTAAGGTTCTTCCAGTAGCCTTTCGCGCAACCCAGACACAGAGCAGGGTAAAGCAAGGGCCTGCAGCAATAGAGGAGAGGATAAACAAAAAGAAGGTCCAGGGCCAAATAAGAAAACCCTCTCTGAAGGCAAACGGACGACCGAACAGGACCCCGAACATCCCTCCGAGAGAGCCCTGATGAAAGAAAGAAAGAAAGGCTCCCACTGCAGCAAACAGTGCCACGATGTGGTGCAGGTTATTACCGAAGAGCTTGAACTCCGGAACTTGCTTCAGCTTTCTGTTCGAGAGGATGAGCGGCAGATACTCGATGGTGAGTACACCCAGATATGCAGTAATACAAAAGGACACCTCGGTGAGCATGGAGTGGACGTTGGCATGCCAGAAGATAAACCAGCCCCTTAACGGTTGGCCAATATCTACTCCCAGCATGGCAATGGCAGCCGAATAGCATATAAACCCGATGACAACGGCCGCATTAACGATTGCCTTCAGGTCTTTGACAAAGGGATAGATGAAGACATTTCCGATGATATGGGTGAGGAATCCTGTAAAAAATGCACCTGCACCCAAGGCGATCAGGGAAAGATCAAAGACAATCCACAGGCCAAAGGCAAAATAGTGATTCATGTTCGTCTGGTTCAGGCCTTTATAAAAACACAAAAAGGCCGAGACCAAGCCCCAGGCGATAAGAACCAGCCATACCAGCATCCATGGTACAAATGTCTTTAACGAGGATCTTTGGACACCATCTGGGATCAAAGCCACATCCATTTCTTTCCTCCAGCTCGTTAAGCCCTTTCTTTAGATTCTCCTTCCAAATAATTGTCTGCCATACGCCTCACCCAGTCCTTGCTGCTGAGATAGTATACCTTGGGTTCGGTCCCCAGCTTCTCCAGTAACCTGAACGCCAAAGGGCTCTTTTTCAACTCCGTAACCCTGTGCTTCGGGTTGTTAAGGTCACCGAAAGTTATAGCCCCTGTGGGACAGGCCTCGGCACAAGCAGGTATGTATTCATGCTCCTCGAGATCTCTCCTGTCCTCGTTATATGCCTTTGCTTTGGCTCTCATAAGCCGGTGGTGGCAAAAGGTACACTTCTCTACTACACCCCTCATCCGTGGTGAGACTTCGGGAGAGAGGTACCGGTCCATACCTCCAGGAAAGGGGGGATCAAACCAGTTGAAATCTCGTGCATGATAAGGGCATGCAGCCATACAGTATCTGCAACCTATACACCGTGTATAGATCTGGCTTACGATTCCATCGCTGGAGTCGTTCGTAGTTGCCGTAGCTGGGCAAACCGGCACACAGGGAGGGTTGTCGCACTGCATGCACGGCCTGGGGAGTTCAACTACCTCGGTGTGAGGAAATGCCCTATCGTTTGTGAGCATGTAAATGTCGAGCCAGTTTATGTTCCTGATCTTATCCGATTCATCGAACAAAACACAGACGTTATTCTCGGAGGCACATGCAATAATACACGTACCACAGCCCGTGCACTTATCTAAATCAATGACCATCCCGTATCGCGCGCCGTTGGCTTTACCTTTCTTTTTCATCGTATATCCTTTACCTTGATGACCGCTATACCTTGATCATCTTAACCCTGGTATTCCACCAAACAGATTGCCCACCCCAGGGATCCTCGGTCGAGTCGATGATGTCGTGGGGATTGACACCCTTTCCCTTTAGGTACCTATCGTAGGCGGTATGCCCCAGGCCAAGGGGGATAAATATAACATCGGGCATGGCCCCGCCAAAGACGTGGATCCTTACCGCTAGCTCTCCCTTGGGGGATTTCAAGACCGCTTTCGAGCCTTCCTTCAATCCATACTCAGCTGCCGTTTTTGGATTAACTTCCACGAACAGGGCGTCTTTTTTGAGCTGATGATCGAACAGTGTCTTGTTCAAGAATGGCGGATTACCGATCCATCCGCTTTCCAGATTGATCAGCTCAATGGGAAAGAGATGCAAGGGATATTCCTTCTCATCTGCCGCCGACTTTACCTCTTCGTAGTGGGGCATATATACCTCATCCCCCCTGGAAAGGATGCCCAGATCTGAGAGCGCACCATCGAGCGTTTTCCCCTTCGAGTAGGTTTGGAGGGCCAAATCTATATTTGAAGAGAAAAACTCAAATTTCTTGCTGGGCGTTTGAAAGATCTCCGACCACCTGCCGAAGGCGTGCGAAGGGAGGTACCAGCATCCGGATTCCTTAAGGGCCTCCCACATCGATTTAAAGGACGAAAACGCTGCGGCCGCTCCGCCTTTCTCGTCTAACCCCTTCCATGCCGGAGTCGAGTCATCATACGCAGTCTGCCCCTTTCCCGAAGCGTAGAGGCCTTTAACTCTATCCTTTAATGCGTCTTCAAAAGTGGTCCACCCAAAGGAATCGGCAACTGTTCCGCCTATTAGCTTCCCCAAAGATATGATTACGTCTCCGCTGTGTTTCGTCCTATAGAGGGGCTCTATCGCCGGCTGTGAAAGCGCATACAGAGGGTATTGAACCCCCGTCGGCCACACAATATCGTCCATCTTTTCAAGGCAAGTATGATCAGGGAGTATCAGATCTGCCATCAGCGAGGTCTCATCCCTGAACGGAGAGAAACTTACGATGAAGGGTATCTTGTGTAGTGCCTTGATCAGAGCCTTGTTTTCCGGAACGGTATGGGCGGGGTTTGCAGAATATAGGAGCAGCGTGTCAACGGGGGAGCTCTCGCTGCCGTTTATCGCCCCTGAAAAGGCATGCATGATGCCCTTGCTAAAGGGGTATTGCTCGGTCCCGGCACGGTCGAGCCTTACTGTGTTAAGGCCATTCCTGGCCACGCGATCATACCCCACATCCGGCCACGGGGCCAGGGGAAGATCGCCTGCCGTCAAGAATCCTCCCTTTTGATTGATTCTTCCCGTCAATCCATTGAGTGCATGGACTGCCATGAATTCATACACGCTACCGGGCAGCAAACCCTTCCCACGACCTGCAATGGCAAGGGGAGCCTTGGATTGTGCAAATCTTCTGGCCAGCGCAATGATCACCTTGGTCGGTATACCCGTGATTTTTTCGACGCTCTGAGGGGAGTACTTTTCCAAAACGATTCTTACAAATCCCTTATGTGCTCTCCCCTGCGCATCAGACCAATCGGCGAAACCAAAGGCGTGGTTTTCAACGAATTCTTTGTGGTAGTGCTTCTCCTTGATGATTACATGGGCAATTCCCATGGCCAGGGCAGCCTCCGTTCCTGGAAACGGGGCGAGCCATTGGTCTGCCCTTAACGCCGTTCGTGAGGCCCTCTGATCGATCTGCACCAGATAGGCCTTATTGCGTGCTCCATTTCCGGCTAATTCCCTCCAGGCACTCTGCATTCTTCCCGCTCCTCCCCATCCATCTAAGAGGGGGCAGCCAAAACTCAGTATGAAATCGGAGTTCTCTAGGTCAAATGCCGCAGGGCCACTCGTTCCTTGCATCAGAGAGGTAACGATGGCATTGGTATCTTCCTCCCGTGGCATACCAATGTAATTAGGACTTCCAACTGCATCGAGGAGCCTCCTCACCAGAAGGGCCATGGTAGATCGAGACTGGCTCCCATCTATAGCCGCCAGCTTTTCGGGGACTCCCTTTTCCCTGAGCGCTTTTATTCGCGTGGCGAGTAAGTTAATAGCCTCGTCCCAGGCAATCTCCGTCCACTCCCCGGACCCCCGTGGCCCAACCCTCTTCATAGGGGCCGTCCACCGGATCCCCTCGTAATAGAGGATTTGCTGACCAGCCATACCGAGCGGACAGAGCGCTCCTCGATTCACCGGATAATCGGTCCTGCCCTCTATCTTCACCACCCTGTCGCCAACCTTTCGAACCTCGATTCCGCAGGTACCTGAACAGAGCGTGCACACAGAGTTTACCGTGGAAAACTTTCCCCTGGCCGGCACCGGTACCCACGGCCAGTTTTGGGTCCAGATGGCAACGTCATCCATAAGTTTCCATGGAAGGGGAGATAACAGGGTTCCCCCTAATCCACCTACGAAAAATTTGATGAAATTCCTTCTGTTTAATTCCATGGTCCGCCCTCATTTATGACATACGAAACAGGCATTGTTCTCTTCCTTGCCCTTCTCAGTATGGCACTTAGCACAGTCATTCATCTTCATTTTGTCCCAGCTATTCTTCTTGTAACCTGCGATGTTTCGTCCATAAATATCGATACTATATTTGGTGAGCCTGTTGACCTTATACACGGGTAGGATATCGTTAGTGCCAAAATCCCCGTGACATACCGTGCACTCGGTCTCCGCCATCTTTGCATGGGCAACATGAGGGAAAAATACGTTATCCGGTTGGCGCGAGTATACCAGCCAGGGTATTTCCTTGCCCTGGTCAATAAAATCGGTAAAAAGCTTACGCTCTTCCGGGCTTTCCGTGTATAGGGATTCCGGATCGTCATGACACTCCATACACTTGTCCAGTCCCGGAATTCCAGAAAAGGTACCATCCTCGTAAAAGAAATGGCACTCTTCGCACTCCAAACCTGAACTAGAGTCGGGGCCGTGTTTGACATGGCTGTAGTTCAACGGCTGACTCTGTGTAGAATAAAGAATAAGAGGAAAGACAATCCATCCAACAATGAGGGCCCCGACTACACCGGCCGAGAAAAATACCCATCCGTCCCATCTAGGTTTTTTCTCCTGTTTCGGATCAGAGTCCATACCGAGCCTCTCTATTTGGTTTCTTGATGAATCACCAGGGGAATATATCGACGTGAAAAGGTAGATTCAATCAGGTAATCTACTCAAAAAAGGAAAAACTGCCCCTATCAATACATGGGGGTGGTTTTGTTTTTGACTCATTCCCTAAGGCTCCTGGGGTGAATTACCTAATGGCTACAGGACCTTGTAACTGTTGCCCCTTATCTTGTCAAGAGAAACGTGTTCGTATCGTTCCACTTAAAAGAAACCGGTTGAGCCACGGCGGGTACCGTTTCGGCAAAGGTGGCACCGCTTCTCTCCTGTCCGTGTTCAATTCCGAAGGTAATCACGTGAGCCAGTGCAGGCATCTTGACCATTCTACCAACAAATCCCCGACCCTATTTCAGTCGAAATCTGATAGGGACCTTTACCCACATCTCAACCACTTCGTCGCCCTTCTTGCCAGGGTGAAAGGTCCATTTTCTAACCCCCTTTTTGGCGGCCTTATCCAAGATCTCAGCACCACTTGATCGAACCAACCGCACAGAGGCCACCGTACCATCTCGAGCAACTAAGACCTCAAGGAGCACCGTACCCTGATAGCCCCTCCTCCTTGCGAGCAATGGATAAGCGGGCCGCCTGTTTTTTTCATAATCGGGCAGTGCGAAGGTAACGGGGGGTTCAGGTGTCGGGGAAAGCGACTCCGCTTCTGCTGCCTTTTCAGATATATCCTCGGTCCGTATTTGTTCCGCTGGTAGATCAGGGGCAGCTGCTGCTAGGGAAGTGTCTTCTTGTGGCAATGTCTCTTGTTCAGGGATCGGCTGGGGGACCGGTAAAGGACGAGAGAAGGGTTCCTCTTCTTGTTGGATCTTCTTCTTGGGTATGAGTTGTCTTTCCGGTTCTCTGTTCTTTTTGGCCACCTCTTTTGGCTTATCCTTCGATTTGGATGTGATCTTCTTTTCTACGGGTTTCTTGGGGGCAGGCTTTTTGATGGCCTCAGGTCTCTTGACCAAAGGAGGTTTCTTGATCGGTATTGAGGTGACTACACTGACAGTCAGGGCTTTGAGGGGCCTTTGAACATGGATGGGGCTCTTGAATAGGTCCAGCTTCACCCATGCTAAGAATCCATGGAAGATGAGTGCCATAAAAAAAGCAAAGAGGAGGGATCGGCTCAAGGTCGAATCTCCTTCGTGGTCTGCAGCACCACGTTACTCAGGCCCGCAGCTCTTATCTGATCGAGCACTTCAATGAGCAGTTGGTAGGAAACCTTTTTGTCGGCAAAAAGATGGACCTGTGAGCTCTTGCATTCCTGAGCCTTCACCCTCAGGAGTCTGGCAAGATCCCATAGCGATACCCGATGAGTATCCAGCAATATCTGCCCGTTTTCCCGTACCGTAACAGACAGCGACAGATCCTTTTCCATCCCGGCTGTTGTAGACGTTGGAAGATTAACTGCAACTCCTCTGTGGACAGCCATAGACAGCATTGCGTAGATAAAGAAAACCAGCAGAAGGAAAACAATATCGATAAGAGGGAGAATCTCTATGCGAGCCCTTCTGGGTGACCCTCGGTTAACCCTCATGGCCCCTTTCGCTTTCCTTCATGCTGTTGTTCATTGGGTTCAGTTTCTCGTAGACTATTTCCAGGCTCGTAGCGTACTTCTCTATGGATGCCGCTGCCTTCTCCGCCCGTGAATTGAAGTAGTTAAAGGGAAAGACCGAAAGAATGGCAATACCCAGGCCAGACGCAGTTGTTATGAGGGCCTGAGCAATTCCCGCTGTCACCGCCTGGGGTTCCTCGATCCCTGCATTTCCCAATATCTCAAAAGAGAGGATAATGCCTATCACCGTTCCAAAGATGCCGAGAAGAGGAGAAATGGTGATTATGGTGTCTAATATGGGCAAATGCCGCCGCATTCTGTCTATTTCATCTGCAGCGGCTGTCTCCATCGCTTTTGCCATGCTAAACTCCCTGTGGAGGATACCTGCCACCAGGATTCTTATTATGAAGTCTCTTGAATCCCCGATCCTTTTCCTTACACCTTCCCAGTTGCCTTTTTCGGCTAAAGACAGAACATCATTTACGAGGGCCTGGTCGCTCCTGTGATCCTCTACTATCCAAAATATGATACGCTCAATGATCACGGTGAGTGCAATGATTGAGCAGACCAACAGAGGATACATTATGGGCCCACCTTTGAGGAATACGTCGGTCATGCTATCTCCCTTTCATGTGCTCCCCGTTGCGAGAGGATTGTCAGGCGAGGTGTCTTGGTGACCGGATTCTCATCGACAAGCACGGGGCACCCGTAAACGATACCTATATTTTCAGCCGTTACCACCTCTTCAGGCACACCAACCTTGTAAACACGGCCCTTCTCCAATAGGAGCATTCTATGACAGTACTGAGCGGCAAGGCTGATGTCATGGGAAACCACGATCATACTCAATCCCTGGGCCATGGTCAGAGAAAAAAGCAGATCGAATATCTCTACCTTGTGCCGTATATCCAGGAAGGATGTTGGTTCATCCAACAAGACGATGCCTGCCTTCTGGGTCAATGCCCGGGCAATGAGAACCCGTTGTTTCTCGCCGCCTGACAATTCGTTTATGGATCGCTCAGCCAATTCAAGGGTGCCGGTAAGCTGCATGGATTGTCGGGCTACCTCCACATCCTCTTCTCCCTCAAAGGGAAATGGCCCTGAATGAGGAAAACGGCCCATGAGCACCACTTCAAAGACAGAAAAGGGGAATCTAAATGTTGACTCCTGCGGCACCATGGCTATAAGCCGCGCGAGTTCAGCCCTCTTATAGCTCGACAGTGGTTTCTTATGCAGCAGAATCTCCCCCATTGGTGCCTTTAACAGGCCATCGATAACCTTTAGTAAGGTGCTCTTTCCCGAGCCATTAGGGCCTATGAGCCCTAAAACCTCGCCCCTTCTCAGCTCAAGGTCAATCCCCTTCAGACACCACTGGTTATCGTACTTGAAAGAAACACCATGCAGTATCAGTTCTGAGTCCACTGACTGCCTCTCTTTCTTAAGAGATATATGAAGAAAGGTGCCCCTAAAAAGGCGGTTACAACCCCTACCGGCAATTCACTGGGCGAGATTATCGTCCTTGCAAGAGTATCTGCAGCTATCAAAAACGAGGCGCCTCCAACTGCAGCTGCCGGTATCAACACCCTATGATCGGGTCCGAGAAGCATCCTTGTGAGGTGTGGCACTATCAGTCCAACAAATCCGATTATCCCGCAAAACGATATGGCCAAGCCGGTGATAAGGGATATCCCGAGAAATGATACCCACTGCACCACTTTCACCTCTACGCCCATCTGGAGGGCCGAATCCTCACCACCTACGATGAGATTAAAATGCCGAGAAAAACCATACATAATAGCTGAGACAAACAGGATAAGCGGGAGGCCCACCGAGACCTGAATCAGTTTGCTTTGAGAAAGGTCGCCATACAGCCAGAAAAGCATGGAATGTAGCCTGCTGCCACTCGTGGTTGCGATGAAAAACATTATCACAGCTGTAAAAAAGGCATTGACAATAACTCCAGTCAGCAGCAGGCTCGATGATTCCAGTCCCCCATGCCGGCTACTGATACTCAGTACGAGTAATACCGTGGATAGGGCCCCCACAAAGGAGAGGAAGGGCACACCAATGTGAAAACCAACACCAAAGACAATACCGACGATTGCCCCTACCGCCGCTCCACTTGAGACACCGAGTATAAACGGTTCCGCCAACGGGTTCCTCAAGAGTGCCTGGAATACGACCCCACCAAGAGACAGGGAAAAGCCTACGAGGCCGGCCAGTAAGATCCTGGGTAATCTTATCTTAAAGAGGATCATTCGTGCCGTTTCATCAAACGAGCCGTGGCCGAGTAACCATTTCCAGATTTCACCGAGAGAGATTCCGGCAGGGCCTAGACCTAAGGAGATAATGATCACTAACAAAAGCACGCCGAGGGAAATCAACCCGGTCAGCATCACCTTTGAAATTGTTAATCGTTGAGCGTTTCTACCTTTCATTCCATTCCGCCTCCGGGTGTATGAGTCGGGCCATTTCTTCCAGACCCCTCACGATCCTAGGGGCAGGTCTATCTATTAGATCGGAGTCCATGAGATGCACCCTTCCCTCTCTCACAGCCGGCACTGTGGGATAATCGTACCACTCCTTTCTGGCCGTCTCATACCCTCCTCCCCTCTTCATTGAAGAGACAATGATCACATCCGGTTGTCTTTTGATTACCTCCTCTATGTTTAGCTTCGGATAGGTATGCGCCTGATCTCCGGTCATATTCCTCCCCCCGGCCAACTGGATCAGGTTATGATGAATTGTCTTGCTGTTTACGCTCATGAGGGGCCTCATGTTTACTACCAACAGGACCAGGGGCTTCCCTTTGTTCCGCACGAGCCTTTCTACCCTCGAAACCCTTTCATTCAAAGCACGGGCGAGCCCTTCCGATCTCTCGCTTACGCCACAGACTTCTCCGAGCCTCTTGAGAGTTTCGAGGATCTGGCTAACGGTCCGCGGATTGATTACATAGACCGGTATGCCGATCTCCTCCAACATTTCAACATCTTCCCTCCTGTTCCCATCAACGGTAGCAATGACAAGTTCAGGATCCAGGCTTACTACCTTCTCGATATTGATTCTTGTATAAATACCTACCTTTGGTTTTTTTTGCGCCTCTTTGGGAAAGGAGCTAAATCGGGTAACGCCCACCAGTTTCCCTTCTAGGCCCAAAAAATAGACCATCTCAGTTATGCTTGGCGCCAGCGAGACGATCCTGGTTGGGACAGATGCTAAGGTTACCTTCCGGCCCAAAGCATCATGAAACACGCGTGCCTGTGAGCATAAGGGCTGCCAAAAAAGGAGAATGCCGAGCACCACGGGAATAGAGAATCTTCTATCCATTGCACGCCTGAGTCTTTGTCATGGCAGTAAAAAAAAGTCCTTAAATCCATTTGGATTTAAGGACTGCACCCTGCTTCCTTGATCCTTAAATAGCCGACCGGTGCCGGCACACAATTACCATCGTGGCAGGTCTTCTGACTCTCCTGACCTCACGGCTAGCCTTCCCATCCTGCTAAAGGCAGAACAGTGACGTTAGCCCTCTATCGCCGAGGGTATGCCGGAGGCCTCTTTACCTCGTTAGAAAAGGAATCTCGCCATGTATGGCCCGGTGAAAGAATGAACCCCTTTGGGGCTTAAAGGCCTCGGCGAAATCTTCTAACGGGGCGCAGGACTACAGCGGCGGGACCGTTCCCGAATCTAACGGGATTCCCTTTTAAACCGTCCAGGTACCACTCATGGTAAATCAAAGATCAAACCCTTGCTTAATGGCGCAAGAAAAAGGAGCTTCCCTCTCACTCCGGCCACCAGTTGAGACGATGCACACTCTACCGCATAGCAAACCCACAGGAGGTAATGGTGAAATCGCTCAGTGAAGTAAGTCTTACTGTTGCCCACATCAACCCTGGTGTATAAGCAAACGATCTCAGGAGAAAAGGTTAAAACCTCCTCATCTTCTTCCGGAGCCTTTTGGCAGCCTTGGCCTGCTTCTTTTTCTTCTGCACACTGGGCTTATCGTAAAATCTTCTTTCCTTTATCTCCGAGAAGAAACCCTCTTTTGAAAGCTTTCTCTTGAGATCCCTGATAGCCTTTTCTATCTGATTATCATATACAATTACTTTCATGGAATTAGAGACACCCTGCAAGGCACCGAGCTTAGCTACCTTTCCAAGGACTTCGTCTCTCCAAGAAATCACCTCCCTTTCTTAAGGTATTATTATAGAGACTGTATCAGTCTCTTTTCAGTTCTCAATCAGGTGCACATGCCGAAGGTCCTCTGGATTATATATGTGGTCGTTTAATTGTCAATGTTTTTATGCTTTCATGTTTTTATGCTTTCACTATATTTCCGTTACCTTTGCTCCAGCAATACCACGGTTTCGACATGATGGGTATGTGGAAAGAGGTCAAGGGGCTGGACCTCGCCTAACAGATACCGCTCGTTGAGCAAGGCCAAATCCCTGGCCAAGGTCGAGGGGTTGCAGGAGACGTAAATGATCTTATCAGGCATGAGGTACAAAATCTGTTCGATCACCTTTTTGTGTATCCCCGCTCTTGGTGGATCAGCAATCAACAGGTTTGGATGAAAAGCAGCCCGTGACAAAAGCACCTTAACGTCTCCACAGAGAAATTCACAGTTATAAATGGCGTTCAACTCGCAGTTCTTCCTGGCGTCTTGTATTGAGCTCTCAGATATATCCATGCCTATCACCCGAGAGGCTAAGGGGGCCAAAAGGATGGAAATGGTCCCTATTCCGCAGTAGAGATCGATAACGGTCTCCTTCCCTGTCAGTGAGGCGAGATCTCTTACCTGCTCATAGAGCCGCTCTGCCATAGCCGTATTCGTCTGGAAAAAGGATTGCGCTGATATCTCAAAGGTAAACTCCCCAATCTTATCCCTTATGCTGCTCCTGCCTAAAAGAACATTTTCCCGTTCGGCAATCGCTGTGCCCCCTCTTCTGGTGTTGATAGTCTGTACGAGCGATTCGATGTTGCCAAAACGATCCCTCAGGATTGATACCAAGGTTCGGAGCTCAGGTTCTCTCTCCTCGCTCGTGACGATATTCACCATCCATTCATCGAAATAATGGCTGTGCCGCAACACGAGGTAGCGCCAGAATCCCTGATGGCTCCTCAGCCCGTATACGGGAAGGCCGCTGCCTCTTGCATACTTCTTGACCTCCCTCAGTATTTCGTTTCCCCTCTCATGTTGCAGAAGGCATCCGTCAATATTGATGATCTTGTCAAAGGTGCCTGGCACATGAAGTCCGAGTGCAAAATGCTCATAGTCCTCCTTATTATCTAACTCTTCAGGCAACTGCCATCTCTTATCCGAAAATGAGAATTCCATCTTGTTCCTATATCCAAGCACGTGAGGGGCGGGTAAGACAGGATGTATGGAAACATCAGTGACCTTGCCGATATGGTGAAGGAGTTCCTCAACAATGGCATGTTTATGTTCAAGTTGTTTCTCATACTCGATAAACTGCCAGTTACAGCCCCCACAGTAATGATTGTAACGGCAGGGGGCAATTGCTCTGTGCTGCGATGGTTCCAGAACCTCAAGGAGTCGCGCCTCAGCAAAGTCCTTCTTTACTCTGCTGGCCCGTGCCATGACCCTTTCGCCGGGGATAGCCGCATCCACAAAAACCGCTCTGTTATTATGATGAGCGAGTCCCCTGCCGCCGTAAACCATCTTTTCTATGGTCAACTCTATGATGTCTCCCTTTCGCATACTCCATGACCTTACTGGCAAAGCGCAGTTTTAGATTTGTTTCTTCCTTTCGTTGTGGTATTTACATGACGATGTTGAGCTATCCATCCATAAACCCGACTATCGTTAAGCTCGGGCCTATCCAGATCCGGTGGTATGGGGTCATGTATATTCTCGGGTTCACAGCCTCCTATCTCCTAGTAAAATACCAAATCAGAAAAAAAAGGCTCGGTATTGATAGTAATGTAATAAACGATCTATTCCTATACCTCATAATCGGTTTGATCGTCGGAGCTCGATTTGGTTACGTGGTATTTTATAATCTTGCCTTCTACTACAGCCATCCCCTAAAGCTCCTTGCGGTATGGGAAGGCGGCATGTCCTTTCACGGTGGGCTGATCGGCATTGTCTTATCTGGCATCATTTTTGTGAGAAAACAGAGAATCGATTTCTGGCAGCTGGCCGATCTCATTGCTGTAACCGCTCCCATTGGCCTCGGTCTCGGCAGACTCGGCAACTTTATTAATGCCGAACTCTATGGCAGGGTGACCTCTCTGCCCTGGGGCATGGTCTTTCCGGCAGGTGGCGATCTTCCAAGACATCCTTCTCAGCTCTATGAATTTTTCCTTGAAGGGATTTTACTTTTTGCGATCCTCTGGCGAATAAAGGACTTTCCATTGACAAAGGGTGCACTGTTCTGCATCTTTGTCATGCTTTATGGTATCATTCGATTCTTCGTAGAGTTCTTTCGAGAACCGGATCCACAGATTGGGTTTATCTTCTCCTTTTTGACCATGGGCCAGATACTCTCCATCTTGATGGTCATAGTGGGTCTGGTGCTCATCTATGCACGAACGAGGGCAGAAGAGACCGGCTAATCGGTCTTAAAAGCTACCTACCTCGCCTAAGCCTAGGAGTCGAAACATAAGCAGCGTTCGTTTGTCTTCCTCAAGATCCTCATAGAGAAGCCGTACACCCCAACACTGAGACTGGTAATCTATCCAATAGCTGTTCTCGATGTCATAGTCAACTTCCAGATCCTTCTTGCCTGTGGCTCCAACAGAGATGCCATACAAGAGGTTGATTGCCACGTCATAATTCAAGCTCTTGGCCGAATCCCTGGCATATTCAAAGTCTATGCTGTACCTATCCTGCCTCTGGTCACCTCTTTCAACAGATAGATCGAGTGAAACATTCCCTGATGCAAGGTGACGGTCATAGTGATCCCACGTACCACGTGCAGAAAGATCGAGAGCGGGAAGAGGGGTGAGACTGAGCGTGGCCTCTAAAGGGGTAAAGGGCTTCCGGTTCTCACCGGGTACTATTTCCTTTCTTGCCTCATCAAGGTCGTATCCTTGGGTAAGTCTAAACTGTGCGCCCTGCGAGTAACTCGGCCGCCCTGTCTCGTCTTCCCTCCGCACATCGAGAAAGTTGTCGAGGGAAAGGGCGATTACGTTACGTCTTGTCAGGGTATCAATCGGCTCAAACCATGGTGTATCCGCTTCCTGTTCCTGATATGGTCGAAAGGTGTAGGAGAGAGTCGGCTGCAATTTGTGCTTAAGCCTCCGAATGTTCCGGTACTCAATATCAAAGACCCTTTCTATTATCGTGTAGAGTTGTAGTCCCACCTCATAGGTGTCCTTACTTTGTTTATCCTTTCTATCCTGGTATTCGTCAACCCACTGGTGTGTGAGGAAATACTTGACCGAGGGCTCTATTGCCACGTAGGGAATAGACCAGATAGGGTAACTGAGCGCCGGAGCGAGCGCCAATCTCTGCCCTTTTTCTCCGCTCTCCCTATAAATATAGCCGTAGTCAGATTCAAGGGAAAAGAAAAGGGGGAGCGTAAAGATCCCCCTTGGTAACATGGTTAGCTCGAGGCCCGCGAGCGGTTGTGCAGTTGTATCCTCGTCGGGACCCAATGGGTCCTGGTAGAAGCTGCTCGTCGCCTGAAGCGAGGCGTCCTGAAAGCGCCTCGTTATCAGTATGGCCGAGCGCCTTGCAGGTGACTGGATTTCATCGAGGGGTCTGCCGAACTCCTCATCAAGCCGCACCCTATACTCAGGCCCAAGGGAAGGCTCGCTGAATTCTCTCAGGTAGTCATAATCACTGACAAAGTCTACGTCCAGCTTAAGGCCGATCTCATACGGAAGGGACTGGTCTACCCGTCCCCTTGCCCAGAATCGGGTCGTATTAGTCCTGGGAAACGGGCTAATCTTGAGTTCATCCTCGTTGAATAGATCCTTCTCTTCTCGCTTATCCGAAAGGATATCAAATAGAAATGCCCCTTTTGACTCGGCACCCGTGATATACCGGAATTCGAGACCCTGTTTTAGCCCCCTTTCCTCAATATACCGCTCGTAAAAGGTCGCGTCAGTCTCCATAGATATGGCCCAAAAAAGGGGGACCTCGATATCCACGCCATCCCTCCGGGAGTATCCGATGCTTGGGGGAAGAAGCCCTGTCTGTCGTTTGTTTTTAGCTGGAAATATAATGTAGGGGAAATACAATAGAGGAATATGTTTGACATAAAAGGCCGCGTGCTTGACCGTACCGTAGCCTTCAAGAGTCACCTTTACCTCTGAACCGGTAATTGACCAGTCGGGGTTTTCACCATCGCATGCCGTGACCCTGCACCCTTTGATAATATACGTGGCAGGGCCTGTTTTTCTTATCTCTTCCCCTCTTAAGTAATAATGATTGGTGCTCAGGAAAAGACTTCCATCGACTACAGTGCCTGTCTTGTCCTTGAGATTGAATGTTCCCTGATCGCACCAGAGGATATCGCCTGCTGTTGACAATTCAACGTCTCCCTGTGCCCTGATCACCTGAGACTCCTTATCATAGAGGATCTTGTCTGCTCTTAGCCTTTGATCCCCCCTGGAGACAACAACGTCGCCCTCTGCCACAAGAAATTTGGCATCACCCAGAGCACTTATCCGGTTTGCGGTAATATGCCACGGTGCCGGCTCGTCTTCGTTCAGAGCGCGATCTGCAGCGAAGACAGGATCGATAATCACCGCAAAGACCGCAACTAAAACCCCCAGCACGATACCGAAAGGATATCTGTTGGCCTGGTTACGAATACCGTCTCTTGATAAGGGCATAGGCATCTTTCCGCTTCACACCCACCCCTGAACATCAGCCGTCTCAGGGGGCAGGCAAATAACGAGGCAGGGTCTCTTCGTGAAACTCCCGGATTCGTAAAACTTTAGCTCTTTGAAACTAATCTTAAGGCGAGCATGGAGATGTCTTTTTTTGCTCTGCCCTCCCATCGTTCAGAGGAGTGGGCGTTTCAAAACGGCGCACACAGGCTGCAACCTTAGTGCTAAGGCTTATGGGGCGGTGCGCCGGTTTGAAACGGCCCTGTACGGGGCCTTGTTTAGAGGGCAGAGCAAAAAAAGACATCTCCATGCTCGCCATACCGTTTCTTTCATGTATAACCCTGAAGCGAAGCGTCGGGGTCATGTGCTAACATCTTACCCGGATTCAAATTTCTTCAATTGGATAGTTTACTGGGTCAAGGTATGATTTTGCTTCACCGACGGTATACAGAGACCCGGTAATCAGTATCAGATCCTTTGTATCAGATACAATTCTGGCCTTATCGATTGCCTTGGGTATTGGAAAACAGACTTCCCCGGTCTTTCCGAGCCTTTTTCCCTGCTCCATCAGAAGTTGGGGATTAGCTGCTCGTTCATAAGCCGCTTTCGTATAGATGACCTTGCTGGCGAGCGGCAAGATCTCCTTGAGAATGTTTGAGATATCCTTGTCTCCCAGAATACCTAAAACCACTATAAGATCTCTAAAATCAAAATCATGCTTGATTGCCCGTGCGAGCGATCTCATGGCAGATGGATTATGGGCACCATCCAGAATAATCGTCGGCTTGGAGCTTATGACTTCGAGCCTTCCAGGCCAGATGGGATCGGCAAGGCCTGATCTCATAGCCTCATCCGAAATGGTGAAGCCCTTTCGCTCGAGTATCTCCAGGGTCAAGAGCGCGAGCGCAGCATTTCTAAACTGGAATGTGCCCTTAAGACCGATTCTGAGATCCCCGTATCTCTTTCTTAGGCCGTAATATCCGAGAAGACCTGACGGCTTTCTCCGATAGCGGACGTGGTGGCCCAAGCGCCAGAAGGGGGAGCGTTTCTCCTTGGCCAAGGACTCAAAGAGCCTGATGACCGAGGGCTGGGTCACACCTGTTGCCACATCCACGCCCTCTTTCATGATACCGGCTTTCTCCCTTGCAATATCAATAACATGATTGCCTAGGAATTCCCGGTGCTCCAAGCCGATATTGGTGATAACCGAAACCAGGGGTGTGATAATGTTAGTGGCATCGAGCCGTCCGCCCATTCCCACCTCAATGATGCCGATATCCACCTGCCTCCGGAAGAAGTAGATAAGGGCCATGGCAGTCGTGAACTCAAAAAAGGTCGGAGGCTCCTTGTCCGTTATGATGCCCTTCAGCTCTTTAATGAGTCGGGATGCTTCGTTCTTTGCGATAGGCTCTCTGTTTACCCGAAACCGTTCGGTAAAGCTGACGAGATGCGGCGAAATATAGAAACCAACTCTGAGTCCTGATTTTATCAGAGCAGATTCCAACAGCGCACCAACTGATCCCTTACCATTGGTGCCGGCGATATGGATGTATCGTTGCCTGGTGTGAGGATTACCAAAGGCCTTTAGCAGGTTCGATGTTTTTGAAAGGCCAAACTTGATCCCAAACTTCTGCAGGCCGTACAGCCACGAAACCGATTTTCTGTAGAAAAAATCGCCCTTCGATGCCTGTTTGGCTTGACTTGCCACCCTCTTCTCCTAGAATAGGTAACACATCCGCGTTCATGGGTTCCAAGAAATGTATCAGAATACCCTTAACTTACTACCATGACTATAGAAAGTAGGATGATACTAAAATTTAGACAGAGGCACAATCTATATTTGTTCCTTACATGTTGACCGAAGGGGGCATCATGGCCAGGATTGCAACAGGTCTAGATCAACTACGAGAGAAGTTTTGGAGGGATCTTCGGGGCCAATCCTTGGGACTCTTAGCTAACCAGGCCTCAGTTGACCACAACTTGGCAAGCGCCAAGACGGTGATCGCATCACTGCTTCCCGGACAGCTCAAAATGCTGTTCGGTCCCCAGCACGGATTCAGGGGTGAAGACCAGGACAACATGATTGAAACAGCAGACCACGTTGATCCGGAGCTAGGCATCCCCGCTGTCAGCCTATATGGAAATGAGGCTGACAGGCTGTCTCCTTTTCTTGATGCAATAGATATTCTGGTAATAGATCTGCAGGACGTGGGAACCCGGGTTTATACCTTTATCGCCACCATGCTCTCCTGTCTACAGCAGGCATCCAGAGCGGGCAAAAGGGTCCTTGTCTTGGACAGGCCAAACCCGCTCGGAGGAGCAATAGTGGAAGGACATCTCTTGCGCCCGGAATTCCACTCCCTTGTCGGGCCCTTCGCTCTTCCCATGCGCCACGGGATGACTATGGGTGAGCTGGCGTGCCTCTTTCAGGATGCATTTAATATTGACTGCGAACTCGCGGTCATTCCCCTCAAGGGTTGGTCTCGGCACATGCTCTGGAGGGATACTGGATTACGATGGGTTATGACGTCTCCCAATATGCCCCTTCCCGAGACAGCCCAGGTGTATCCAGGCCAGGTCATCTGGGAAGGCACCAATATTTCCGAGGGGAGGGGTACCTGCCGCCCTTTCGAGATATTTGGGGCACCCTTCATAAATCCCTCCGCTATCAAGAGGCAACTAAAGCCTGAAGACACCGAGGGATGCCATCTCCAGGAGTATTGGTTTAGGCCCAGCTTCAACAAATGGCAAAACGAGCTCTGCGGGGGGTTTATGATTCACCTATTGAATCCTCACCTCTTCCGCCCCTATGGCACAACGCTGGCTCTTCTCAAAACAATCAGGGAAGCATATCCTGGCGAGTTCGCTTGGCGAAATCCCCCTTATGAATATGATTTCGAAAGGCTCCCCATAGACCTGATCCTTGGAGATTCTTCAATAAGAATTGCCTTAGAGGAAGGCAAGGGAAGTAGGGAGTTGATTAATAGTTGTTCCGAGGAGCTGCAATACTTTCTTGAGCTTAGAAGACCGTTCCTGATGTATAAAGAAGAGGGGTAACCGGTGTTACTTCAGCCGCTTTCTGGCAATCTCAGCCTCTTTGCTCTTTGGGTATTCCTTGACCAGCTTCTTATACACGAGCTGAGCTGTGGTCTTATCATCGATCTTTTCAAAGGCGAGTGCCTGATGGAGCATGGCTGATGGCACCTTATTTGCCTTCGGATAGTCGTTGATTACCTTCTGGTAGGCCAGAATTGCCTCCTCGTATTTTTCTGAGGCCCTGTGGCACTCGCCGATCCAGAAATAGGCATTATCCGCAAGGTCAGAGCTCGGGTACAGGGTAAGAAACTTCTTGAACCCGGCTATAGCCTCATCATAGCGGCCATCCCAATAGTACTCCAGTGTCTTCTCATAGAGAGCCGACTCGGTTTGCGGAACATCGCCTTTCGGTTTGGCCTTTTCTGTCTGAGGTTCTTGCTTTTCACGGGCCTTCTCAGAAGTAAGATCACGCTCAAGGCTCTCAATCCTCGTGGATAGGCCTTTAACCATAAGGGAAAGCTGTGTTACTTGGGATACCAGAGCATCCTGAGTAGTGGTGTCTCTTTCCACCGTCGTTTTTAAGACATGGCCGGTCTCTTCAACCCGGCCGGTTAATGTCTGGATACCATCCCTCATTTCAGCGAGATCCGCTTGAAGCTGGGCAAAGCTAAGCCGCAGAGACTCTTGATCTTGTTTCAGCGCCCCTGCCATGCCTTTTTCCAATTCCTGTTGCCTGACCTGGTTCGCCTTGAATTGTGCTTCCAGCTTCGCCAATGCCTCATTAAAGCCATCCAGGTCTTTCTTGGTTTGTCGGTTGAGGGAATTAACCTGGTTGTGAAGGTAGGTGAGATCGTTCTGGGAGGCACAAGCTGAAGCGAAAACTGCGAGAATCGAAAAACCCATGAGGAATTTTGTGAATCCATTAGTCATCTTCTTGCTCCTCAATCGCCCCCCCTGGTGCGAGCCCGCCGTAACCTATATCAAGAGCCTGCTTGGTCCTGCCCGATAACCAGGGAGAGGGGGTGACAACGGAATAGCATTCGTGAAGAAACAGCCTTACCTCCCAGATACCTGTCTGCCAGGAAAATCCTAACGAATGAGCATAAAATCATCACGTCTGTTCTGGGACCATGAATCTTCGTTATGCCCCATTGCGCGAGGTCTCTCTTCTCCGTAGCTTATGATCTCAATCCTGTCAGCAGCAATTCCCAAAGACACAAGGAAATTCTTAGTGCTATTCCCTCTTCTCTCGCCGAGGGCAAGGTTGTACTCATTGGTACCCCTTTCATCACAATTGCCCTCGATCCTTACGTTCATTTCCGGATAATCCTTTAAGAACGCCGCCTTTTCATGGAGAACGGGCCTGTACTCGAGCTTAATAAAGGACTTATCAAAATCGAAATAGACCGACTCTGCTTCGAATTTTGCCGCCCTTCTTTCCATCCAGGCCTTTCCCTCGTCTATTTCCTCAGCCTCCTCTTTCTTTGCCGCCTCCAATTCCTTAAGCCGCTCGATCTTGGCCTCTTCTTCTCTCGTCACCACCTCTTCCTTCGCAGCCGGAACGGCCGGCTTTTCTTCCTCAACCTTGGCGACCTCCTTTTCCGGGGCCTTCATCTCTTTCTCTTCTGTGATGACCTGCTTCTTGGCGCATGAGGACAGCAAGAGGACGGAAGAAAATGCAAAGGCTACGAGTGTTGCGATTACGAGATTTCTCTTCATGACTCTTTACCTCCCTGTTTTAGGTTATCTGCGGAAACTCTGCTTTTTTATAAGTTTGAAAACATATCATTTCTGAGCCAAAATTTCAAGCATTTAGATGGCTCTTTGGTGTTTTTCTTGGTTTACTGCAGATTATCATTCCACCTGTTGAGCCCACGAAGGGGAAAGTTGATCTCCCTCGAGAAATGTTACCTGCCTCTGGTTTTCCCCATTGGCATTGGCAATATAGATATGGGAATTGGCACCCGTTCTATTGGAAGTAAATGCCAGATATCGTCCGCAGGGAGACCAGCAGGGGTCTTCATTGTTACCCTGACCTTGTGTAACCTGACGGGGGTCCGTTCCATCAGGCGAAATGGTATGGATATTGAAATGGCCATCTGCAGAGCCTGCAAAAGCTATCCGGTCAAGCTTTGACCAGGCCGGTGAAGTATTATAACTGCCTTCATAGGTTAACCGCTCCACCTTGTCATCCTTAAGATCAAGGACATAAATCTGGGGTGAACCTGACCTATTGGAGACAAAGGCCATTCTCTCTCCGTCAGGGGAAAAGGTTGGAGATACGTCAATGCCCCAATTATTTGTCAGCCTCTTAACGATCCCACCCGATGTATCAATCAAATAGATATCGGGGTTTCCGCTGATGGTGAGGGTCAGGGCAAGCTGTTCTTCATCCGGCTTCCACGCAGCCGCGATATTGAGGCCCTCCCTGTCGGAGATCTTTTTGGTCCATCCCTTAACGAGATCGTACATAAAAAGTGCCGTGCCCGAATTATGAAAAGAGGTATAAATCATCTTAGCTCCCGAGGGAGAATATCGCGGCGAAAGCGTAATCGAATTGCGCGAGGTCAGTTGCTTCACATTGTGCCCGTCGTAGTCGGCAACATAGATCTCCTTGTGTCCGGTGGAAGTCCCCACAAAGGCCATCTTGGTTAGGAAAGGCCCAGGATGTCCGGTCAGGGCCAGGACAATATCGTTTGCAAGACGGTGCATGAGATACCTTGATTGTTCAACCAATCCTAATACTCTCTTCCCGTACACCTGTTTACCGGAGAAGACTTCGAATAAACGTGTCTCTACCTTGAGTTGCTGGCCAATACACTCATAACCGGCTTTAAGGAGGAGTTCAGCCCCTATGACAGACCAGTCCTTGAAATTGATGCTATCCTGAGTAATGCCAGCATCGGGTCTTTCAATAAAGGAGCCTTTATCCAGAGACTTAAAATAACCACTCAGTTCAAAATCGTTGGTGATAATGCTTGCGAGTTGGCCGCTGAGTTCCGGATGTTGGACCGTGCTGCTTAAGTGCTTGAAATCGGGTACGGCAACCGATATCCTTCGCATTGAGGGGGATGTTATATCGATATAGAGCTTGGCCTCGGCATTGCTGAACTCCAGAATCGTGCAAATACCAAAAAGAATGAGTATTAACATAAGCAGCTGAGAGATAGCGCTGCAACTAGACCAAGTCTTTGAGACTAAAATTGATTTCAACCTCATCATAGCTCTTCTTGTAACCAGGCGGAAATGGCGGAAGGGGATCTGACTTCTCTATGGCCTTCTGCACCGAGTCATCAAACAGGGGATCATGGGATCGCTCCTTGAACCAGTGCTTCATGATCTTTCCATCATTTCTAACAGTCAGAATAACCACCGCTTCCGGGCCCTTCCTTGTTTTCGCATTGAGGAGGGCAACAGGGTAGGACCAGTTGTTCTTGACGGCAGACTCGATCTCCATTTGATACAGTGCGATGACCTTTCCTGTCTCGGAATAAGTTCCTGGAAACCCTGCTCCCTCTCCCTGAGAGGGGATCTCACTCTCTTCTGCCGGTTCTTCGTTTTCAATAGTCTCTGTTGGCGTCGGCGTCGGCTGGACCTTCTTTTCTTCTGTTACTTTTCTTTCGATCTTGGAGAGGGCCTCTTCTATGAGCCCGGAAGAGGACGTGGTGCTCTGCTCGGGTTTTTCTTTAAGCTTAGGAGAAACCCTCTTCGCCAATACCGGCACCTTCTCCTTCTCTTTTACCGCAATCCGTTGAGTCTTGGTTCTCAGAATCTGAGTCGTTTTCTTACCTTTTACTGCGGCTCCTCCGGGGCGGCCGCCCCTGAGCGCGCCCCTTGTTGGAGGCCCCACGAGCTCAACCTGATATACCCTGTCTTTGAGCGATGGGTACCGTGCCCCGTTTTTCGGGACGAACAGAACCGTTGAGAAAACCACCATATGAAGGAAGAAGGACAGGGCCAACATACGGACCCATTTCTCTTCCCCGAATCCTGCGCTACCGGTGAACCACGTTGCTGTCATTTGCGCAAAGGCTCTGTTATCATTCCTACTTTGGTAATTCCGGCCTCTTTGACCGCAGACATCACCGTGATTACAAAACCGTAGGAGACACTTTTATCGGCCTGCAATAAGATCTCCTTTGCCGCCCTGTTAGCGAATATCTTACTGAGTTTGTCTCCTAGGTCATCTAATTCTACTTTGTAATTTTCGATGAAAATTTCTTTCTCTCTCGTTATCGAGAGTATCAGGGGGTCTTCTTCGGCCTTAATACTCTTGCTTTCCGTTTCAGGGAGATCGACCTTGATTCCGTGGGTCATCATGGGTGCAGTGACCATGAATATGATAAGCAAAACCAACATGACATCTACTAGAGGTGTTACATTGATATCTGAAATCAGACTGTGTCCGCTCTCATACCCATTCATTATGAATCACCTCGTGTCCTCTCGCCCGATGCCCTCCTCATCAACCCCCTTTCAAGCAAGCTCATGAAGTCGGAGATGAAATTCCCCATCTCGGTCTGAGACGCTCTTATCCGGCGGTTAAAATAATTAAAGGCTACAACTGCGGGTATTGCCGCTGCCAGCCCTGCCGCGGTAGCAATAAGGGCCTCAGCTATACCTGGCGCCACGACCCCCAATGTGGCGGAACCCTTCATACCGATTGACCTGAACGAGGTCATAATACCCCACACCGTCCCAAAAAGCCCGATAAAGGGGCAGGTATTGCCCGTAGTCGCCAAAAAGGTTAATCCCCGCTCCAAACGTGAGCCCTGTATGGCGAGGATCTTTCTTACTGCCCTTTGGACGTTCTCCATGATCGGTTGCTGTGAATGATATGCAATGCTGTCGTCCGGATTACTCTGAATTCCCGTGGAGCGGCTGAACTCTGCATAGCCGGCCCTGAAAATCTTGGCGAGCGGACTGAACTTGAAGGTCTTTGTGTCCAAATAAACCCTTCCTATCTCTCTACTGGATGAAAACTGCTCCAAGAACTGTTCGTTTTCTTCCCTAAATCTCTTGAGCAACCGAAATTTCATGAAGGTTATGGTCCAGGAAGTCAGCGAGAAAAAGAATAACAGCAGGAGAACAAATTTTACCATCAGGCCGGCATTCAGCACCATTTGCACAATACCCGCTCCTAGTGGATCTGGTCCAATGAACTGTAGGGCGTATGCCATAAGATATAGGTTTCCTTTCTCGATAAGATATTTAATTTTTTTACAATGTTATACACTACTTAAACTCAAGCATCAAAGTCAACCTAAATGCAGGGACAAAGGTCTAGCCATTTTTTGCTTTCAATGATTTCGGCTCCTGTGGTATCGTACTTTTCCGTTTGAAGAATCTTTCCATTTTGTAAAGACAGGTTATCTGTTGGTTTAAGACATGGTAGTTAACCGAGAACTGATTCATAAGAAGCCACGATCCTCACCCCGTGCGGACGCACCGAAAAGAAGGTGTGTAGCTTGTGGGACCGAGGACATGAAACCGGGAAGACGATACTGCTCAAAGGAGTGCAGGCAGAAGTTGCAGTGGACCCTTGCTTTATCAAAAGGACTCCTCCAGACCCTCAATACGCGCTATGCCACATTCTCATTTACCGAGAATTATGTGGCCCTTGATATAATGCCCACCTGGTCCAAAAGCATTTCACGGTTTGTCTATGCACGAGAAACGGGTCACACCCCCGCCCTCGCCCTGAAGGAGCTCATCCTTGAGGCCGGCAAGGAGTGGTATGCAAAAAGGAGCAACCGTATTTCCCGCAGTCTTTCATCCCAGTCAATTCTCGAAGCAAAGGTCGAACAAACCATACACCCTGATACCGTTAAACCGGCAGCAAACCGTATGCCAAAACTCTCTGCCGAACAGAAAAAGGCCCTCAAGCATCTGAGCATACCGGTGGACGCCTTAATCTTCGGAGATTATGCCAAGGAGATAAAGAGGGCCTTTCGGGTCATGGCAAAGCTACACCACCCCGATACAGGTGGTGACGGCGAGAGATTCAAGGAAATAAACGAGGCCCATAACTCCATGTCAGCGTGGGTCGAAAGCCCCCGGTTTCAATCCAATTCTGCGCTGCCCGGATGCTGGTCTTACAATGGGTATAAAAACAGGTGGTCACCCCCGCTCAGGCAATGATCATTGTCGACAGGTGGACTTTGGGAGATGCATTCAAGGACAGACCTTGTTCTGGAGCCACCGGGCGGAATCGAACCGTCGACATCCTCATTACGAGTCTATTTTCAATAGCTTACCTTATGAACCAGCATACAATAAGATACAATAAACACTAAGATTTCTGCATATAGGTCTATATCTGATTTGCCCTTGTTTTCTATTACTTTCTCTTAGAATGGAGACATTTTGGAGACATCTCACGTGTTCAACCACCTTTCATACCGTCACATTTTCCCATCGTCTTTCAGAACAGTTTCAGTATAAGATAGCAGCCTTCTAGCACTTCTTCATAGCCTCAGGATATCTCTTTTTTAGAAAAAATCGAGATGAGATCGATTTTTCTTGACATTTTGTAACAAAAATTTAACTATTATGTCTTAAATAGACATAATATAAAGTTTAACTATCCTAAATAACATGAGTTTTGATGTTAAAGACGTATGCTCAATTAGCGGCGTTTCCCCTCGCCAGCTCCTCTACTGGACTAGGGTAGGATTAGTGCAGGATTCGGCCTCAAGTCAACGTACGGAACGCCAAAAACTTCGTTACAATCTCCGCGATATTTTAGTTGTTTTGGTTATAAGAGAGCTTCGCGATAATGGCCTGAGTTTACAAAGAATTCGACGGAGTGTTGAACGCGTCAAAAGAGTATGGGGCAAAGAGCACCCTCTTGCCCAATTAAGGGTCGCCTGCGTAGCTAACTCTATAGTCTATAAGAAAGGTGGGGCTTACATAGATGCCCTAACTGGCCAACAAGTCATTGAAATAGCAATGCAGAAGATTCGCAATAGAGTAGAGTCGAAACGATTAGGGCAGACTGCGCGTATGGTGGTCAGGGCTAAAGAGAGGTTTCTTAGGAAAGTCTCAGAAATGTAAAAATATGAAAAGAAACATTTCTCAGCTATTTAATTTTATGATATAAATTAAAAATACATTCTTATTGATTCTTTTTATACCTTCTGATTCAAATAATGGGTAGCCTCGCAGACTTAGACATCGCAGGCCATATTATGGAAGGTAACTTTCCTAAATTTTTTACTTCTGCTCTAATGCTCGGTATTTCATTAGTAGCCGGGGCTTACTTTATTCACCTGCTATTCATTCCTGGATTACAAATTCTTTTTCGCTGGATTGGGAAACGGCATAAGCTAGATCTCCTGTCAGCAAAAGATAAAGATTGTTTGCTTCACTATTCGGGAATCGTTGTAATCGTGGGATCAATAATTATTCTCATACATACGATAGCCAAATATTTTTACAAATAGACAATTAACCTTAGATTAGTCAAATATGAGTTTTCTTAACGATAAGACAATCCAGGAGCAATTAGATAGATTTATTGGGCCGCTTGAGTCTGATGAACGGGGAAAGGACGGAAGGCCGAAGGGGCTGCAACCTTCATCATATGAGTTAAGACTTGGCGAAGAGGTTTTTCTGAGCAGTGAAAAGAAACTGGTAAGACTCGGTCAAAATCAATTTGAGACTGCAATCAAGCCAGGTGATTTCGCTATACTTTTGACTTATGAGTCTGTAACAATTCCACCTGATTTAATGGCTCTAATTTCTATTAAAACTAGCTTTAAGAACATGGGGCTTGTAAATATCTCCGGTTTCCATGTCGATCCTGGTTGGAAAGGGAAGCTTACGTTCTCTGTTTATAACGCTGGTCCCGGGGAAATTATTTTACGATATAAGGAGTTCACCTTTATAATTTTTCTAATTAGGCTAGTTGATGAATGTGAAAAACCATATGACGGCGAACACCAAAATCAGGATCAAATACCTTCGCGCGCTATGAATATGCTAACAGGGAAACCAGTCTCTCCTTTTGAGTTGGAGTCGAAGCTTCAAAAATTAGAGCATTATGTGAAAATTCAGTGGGGTCTGTTGGTCGCGTTAACTATCGGTCTTATGGTGGCTTTCATCAAAGCACTACTATGATGACGACTATGCCCTTTATACTAAAAGAATTATGTCTAGAAGTTACCAATTCTTGTCCTATGGAATGCCGACATTGTTCGAGTTGCAGTGTGAAGGTAGGGAAAGAAACCTGTTACCAAATGCCCATTTCAACTGCTAAGAATGTTGTTCAGGAATTCACCGAGCTTGGTGGTGCTATTCTTGAGATATCAGGTGGCGAGCCTTTAACTTATCCATTCCTGTATGAACTTTGTGATTATGCAGTCAGCCTAAACCTCGATATTCGTCTATATACTTCAGGCATTCTTTCTGCTGATCAGCGAGCTTTCAGCAGCATTACTCTCTCCGAGGCAGAATTATTGAAGGAGCATGGTGTCAATAAAGTCATTTTCAATCTTCAAGGCGCTACACCAGAAACACATCAGAAAATAGTTGGTGTTAGTGGCACCCATAGCTTGACTACTGAAGGGATCAAGAATACCAAAGCGGTCGGTATATGGACTGGGGTTCACTTCGTTCCAATGAAACCCAACTTCCTCGAACTGCCAGAATTGGCTAAGCTTTGTCTAACACTTGGGATAGATGAGTTTGCTCTGCTGAGATTTGTGCCTCAGGGACGAGGCAAAGAAAATCGAGACTGGCTGGAGCTTACCTCTAATCAATTTGAGGATTTACTGCACTCAGTGCTCCAGCTAATGGAAAAGCATCCCAAACTAAATATTCGCACTGGCTGTCCAATGGATTTCCTTTCTTTATATGACCCAGGCATAAAACCCCACCAATGTAAGGCTGGTCTTTGCACTTGCACAATAGCGCCTACAGGGGAAGTGTTGCCTTGCCCAGGCTTCAAAAACGCCTCAGATTTTATTGCTGGAAATATCTACCAAAAAAGCTTGGCATTCATATGGCAAAATGGTTTTCAATCACTGCGCGAATTTAACTACAAGAACATCACTGGCCCCTGTCAGGTCTGCCGAGATTTGAATAAGTGCTTTGGACGGTGCGCCGCGCAGAGGCATATCGCAAGAGGAGATATTTACAAAGGTCCAGATCCCGCCTGCCCCAAGAAAGAAGAAATATCTTTTGTAGATTTAGGACTATCGGCCTTACGATTCAAATGAGTCTGGAAAAAGCACGCTTCAAAAAAATTCAAAGCTCAATATTATTATCATCAAAGATAACTGCCCTGTCCTCTCTCATAGCTTCCAATATAACTTCCAGTGTTACCGCAGAGCTACAAGCTTTATCCATAGTCACTCCCACAACTTTTACCATAAAACCCGGAATATAAGAAGGTTCTCCCTTGCGCCACCATTGCAGCTCTATGTCAAAACACTCTTCCATCAACTTAGTTACTAAGACTCCAGTCGATTCCAAAGAATAAGTCCGTTCTGACGAGTTGCGGCAATTTTTTCCATCTTTCACTGCGCAACGCCTGGGCCGACAAGCAGAACAATGGCCAGAACTTATGAAGTATCCACATAAGGTTTTGGAAATCCTCCTGCCCAACCGGTTTGCAAAGGGGCTCAGGATTGTCTCGACGAAGACCCATCTGATGTAATAAGACCCATGAAGTATACGATGAGGGTAATAACTGGTACTTATTTTGGCATAAAGGACCAAAATCTCGCTTCCACCTATTTCAGAAAAACTTGGTGAGAATGGCGGGCAACCTCCATTACGACCATAGAGTCGGCAGCCTCGGATGCATGAATTTGTGGTAAATTCCCTATTAGTGGGAACAAGCTTCTTAGATAAGAGCGCGTAGCCCAGTTCAAGAGGATATGTATTGCCCTTTATGGTGTTATAAGCAATTTGGAAAGAATGTCTGACACTTGGCACTATTTTGATCATGGATTCCATATATCACAAGAAGCATGAAAGCCAAAGAATTTGCTCATAAGCCATTTTGCTTTGATATCCTTTCTCTATTATTCTTCGTTCCGCAACCTATCACTAGATTATAGATAGTGGAAGATCGGCAATTAATATTTTCGCAGTCCCTCGATTCCCCACTGCAATCTTTTTGAGTGAATGAGTGACAGCTGTTGACAGATTGCCCACCAGAATATTCTCCAAGGATCTTTGATTTGCTGGCTTGATACTTCAAAACACAAGGGTTAGAATAGATTAATTTCCGGAGATAGGGAGGATCCCCCGATAAGCCGGATATCCTGGCCGGTTTCCCCGGACTCTCCTCAGGGCCGCTACAGGAGGCAGGAGATGTTAGAGAATCTGTTCCTCATTTATGCAAATTATTCTTTAAGTCACAATCCAGAAAATCTTTACGAGATATTTCAAGAGGTATGCCGATATACTGCTCCCGATTGGTCGACTACTTCCAAAGAAAGTGTTCTGGAACGGATTAAAGATATCCTCGGGCATATGGAAAATCTTTCAGAGTATGGCCAACCCCCAAAGCAAGAGGACGATGTCTATTATGAATATTATGAGCCCTACTATAATAAGAGAGCCGATTGGGGTATTTTCTCATATCTAATAGCATATGAAGCTATGTTTGGATACCGCAACGAATATTGTGAAGAGGGATGCTTCAAGAAGTGGTCGAGGATAAAACTTGGCGAAGATAAGTTTAAAGGTCCAAAAAGGATTAATTGCTACGAATGTGGGCGCCTTTATTTTGTGAATATTTTTTCTGGCCTTGTCGAGGGCTTGGAGTACTCAAAGATAAGTGGTCTGGATCGCTTGTTAAGAAATGCTTACTCAAATATCGGCAAGATAATTTTGATCACTGAGGTTAAATCAAAATTATTTTTCAAAGAAAGGCTCACAGAGGCACTAGGTTGGGATCTAAGTCTTGTTTTTCCTGAAGAGACTGACGATCTGCGTGGAAAATTCTTATCCTTCTTAGAATGGATCATTGGCTATAGCTTAACTGAATTCTTACTCCACAATGACCGGAGAAAGTTGAAGAAATGTCCTTATTGTCACAAGTTTTTTATCGCCAAAGATATAAAGCGGCAAAGATGTTACTCTGATGATTGCCGTAAAACATTTGAACGAATTAAGAAACAAAAACAAAGAGACGAAGACCCTGTTAAATATTATTGACCACCCTGAACATGTCCCTCAAATCTATCCTGTCCCTTAAAAATTAGGGGACATAACATATTGAAAAGACTTCATTTTTCTTGATTTAGTCTTTTCTTCCCTGATAGACTTGGCCCATCTTCAATGAGGTTTCATTGAGATGGGTTTCTTTATGTTTAAATCTTTTCTAATGGAGGATGTTTCATGCAGGAAAACCTAATAACCATTGATGAACTTGCCGAGACGCTCAAGGTTCCGAAATCTTGGGTGTACGGCAAGACACGGCAGACCGGACCGGAGGCAATACCGAGGGTTAAAGTGGGGAAGTATATCCGATTTGTCGAGTCTGAGGTAATGGCCTGGCTCAAAAGGCAGAATGAAGCCGCATAACGGAAACAGTCTGATATGAGCTAATGGGTGAAAGGTTACCATATACCCAAGTGGAGAATGCCGTTATTGATAGCCTCGCATTGAGGCCGATGGAAAGGGAAGTCTATATCAGATTGAAAAGGCATCGAAATAGAAAGTCGAGACAGTGCTTCCCAAGTGTATCCACGCTTGCTGAGGGGTTAGGGGTTTCAGAGGCCACGATATACCGAGCAAGGCGAGTTCTTGTTAGCCTTGGTCTTATTGACTGGTCGGCCGAGGTAGGGCGCAAACATAGCTGTCGGTATCGTTTTCTGTTGGAGGATGGCGGAGAGCAAGAAATGACAAGGGTTCTAGAGAACTTGAAGGGAAAAAAACCCTATCACCAGAGACAGGGTTTAAGTCTGTCACCAGAGACAGGGCTAACCCTGTCATCAGTGCAAAAAAAACCCTATCACCAGAGACACCCTAACAAGAAGAAATTAACAAAAAGAAGTGTAACAAACAAAGGAAGCGATTCGCTTCCCCCTTCTTCTATTTCCAATGAGGAAAAGAGGGTGGGTGCAGTGCGTGAGTGGGCGCTCAATATGGTCTTAAAGCCGAAATCCGCAGGCGGTATAATAGTGGATGAAAAAAAGGAGCAAGAGCAAATAGCCAAGCTCCGGAGACAGGCAGAAGAATTGAAAAAGGGAGCTGATGTCTAAGAGTTTAACCTAGGAATATGCAACTTCGGTTCATAATCTGATAGGGAGATGTCGGTAAAACACAAAATAAGAATTAAATCAGGGAGGACAAAGACTGTAAATCTTACACCTTTGTCTGCAATAAGGGCTCATTGCCTCGAGTGTATGAATTGGCAGATAGGTGAAGTAAAAGAGTGCGCGTCTCCCCTATGCCCGCTATACCCCTTTCGCCTGGGTAAAGATCCGGGCAGAAAAGGTCTCGGGCATATCGAGAATTTGTTAGAAAATGCCGTTTAGGTGGGAGTTTTTCAGTCGAGAATCAAAGATCAAAGGTCGATTAGCCTCATTGGCCGAACACAGGGCAAAAGGGAATAAAATAGATGAGATATGGGCTATTTTGGTTTTGTCAGAAAAGAACCCGATCATTGCTAAGGAAAGTCGCTTTAGGGATAGGAGAAGGGAAGTGTTAGGCTCTCTTACCTTCGTTGATGGATATATAGGCTAACACTTTTCATGGGATTTTATTTTAAGAAATGCCACTAGAGGAGGCAACCTATGGATGTAAGTAGAGAAGTCAAAGGAGAGTTTCGATCCAAGGGGGAAACAGACAACTATCAACGTCTTATCGTGTACTCCGATGAAAACGAAGTGAAGGGATCTCTTTACATCCCCAAGGACAAAGCGATACCCGACAGGTTGATTTTGGAGCGAGAACAAGGTTAAATCGAGGAGATTTTAACGACTCGGAAGACGCTCTCTGAAGTCCGCTCTAGAATACCGTTTGCGCAAAACTAATTATGCTCTCTTCCTAATGGCTAATTATCGGACACCTAAAAAAAAGGACCAGACTAGCCCCCTGAAATCTCTGAAGCGGCAATCTAGTGAACCACGTGGCCAAGAGCCCGCAAGTTTTTCACAATAGGTTTTTTTGCTGTGCGTGCGGGTGGTGCCCCCCCAAAGGTACCCCCGTTCAATTAAAACGGATAGATGCTATTGGGTATACGAGATAAACAAAAAAGGGCTTGAATAACTGGAGGGCAAGAACATGAGTTTAAATCGTGTGCGATTTCTCAGGCTGTCTAAGGACCTTCGCCAGGATGATCTCGCAAAACTGACGGGTATCTAAGTGACTGAATATCTCCTCATAGGTTGGGAAAAGATACATGAAATGCTCAAGGACCAGGAAGGGAATCCTGCTATATCGCTTGCAACCTTACGGCAGAGATACGGGCCTGAGATGAAGCGCCTGGGGGTTGTCATAGAATTTAATCGAGGTCAGGGGAAACGGCCCACTGTCTGCGCCTGGCCGTCAATGGTGCGTTCTTATTTCACAAGATTACAACAAGAGAAATGGGAAAGAGAACACCTCGAAAAGGTAAAAGATATATAAACGTACGTTGGCTATATACGTTGTATCAGGGATATTGAAAACGGGTTGTGATAACCAAAAGAAAAGGGAGGATTTTTATATAATTTCAATTGGTTATCCTTTCTTCAAGGTTATCACTTACTTATCGGGAACAAAATGAGCTTTGTTAGAACACCCTCATCTTAACCGCTCTTTGAAACCAGAATACCCTTGCGGGAGCCGAGGATAAAACCCTGGCTGAAAAGGCGTTTAAATTGAAGCACCAGGCCACCAGATGCCTGGGAGGTCAGCCTGTAAAGGAACTCAGGTAGGAAGCCTAACCGGAAAATGGCGCTCTGCAAAATAGAAAAAGCAGGGCCGTGATGGCCATGAGCCTGCCTAATTCTATTGAGTTATGCAAACTTTGTTACTCCCATTCACCAATCAGGATGAAAGGTGCCCAAAAGAATGGATGGGAGGTGCCGGCTTGAATCTTCTTGTCCTGTGCGACGATCTTGACGCCGCGGCTGAGATCAGTGGAGGCCAGACTTTGGTTTTTCAATTCCATCTTGGCCAGCCGGAGCGCCTCTTCCTTGGACCTTCCCGGTTTTAGATACGAGTAGAAGCTTTTCATCAGAGCAGCCGTGGAGTTTGACTCCACGCTCCAAAGACTCACAATGACCGTTTTAGATCCTGCGAGCAAAAAGGCGCGGCTTAAGCCGACAATTCCCTCCCCGGCGACCTCTTTTCCCAAGGCTGTCTTGCAGGCCGATAAGACAACGAGATCGGCGTTGAGTTTGAATTTCAGAATCTCGCTCATCTTGAGGAAGCCGTCCTCCGGATTGCGGTTTCCCGGCTGGCTTAGAACCAGTGCGGGTTCCAGTATATAAGGAATATCGCCGCTCAAAAGGCCGTGGGTGGCAAAATGGATAAACCGGTAATCGCCGAGATTCGATTTCATCAGTTCGCTCTTAGAGGCATCCATATCGAGCTTGATGTTGAAGTCATTGGCTTGGTATCCGAAGAGTGCGCCGATTTGCAGGACCTCGTCACGGGTCTCTGGCAAACGAGGCAGCGAGAAGCCGCTGCGGACCAGGGCGCTGCGCAAATTGAGACCGGGCGTCTGATCGGCTGATGCCAGGACGATGTTGTCGGACTTGCTCTTACTGTAACGCAAATCCGATTCCTCATAGACCGGATCGCCGAGTGCAAAAAGAGGTTGGGATAACTTTGGACTCTTCTTGAACTGTCTCATGGTCGTCATGACCGAAGCGGATGGGTAATAACTGATCTTATATTCTTCTCCCAGGTACTGAATCGGATTTTTTGTTCTACCAATGGTTAATGCCTCGAAAGGAAGCATATTCAGAACGCCATCGAGGGTAATGATGATGTTTTTGTTCGAGTCTATCCGGCTGAGCGCCTCTTCCAGCAAGAGCTTGCCCAAGGCTTGTCCGTTCTCAGGGTTGTAAGCGTCCAGTCGGCTCGGATTTGTAAGTCCGCTCCGAAATTCCCCGACTTTCCGGATAAGTTCCTCTCGACTCACAGCGATTTCGATGGCCGACGGTTTCTTGTCTTTTTCGATGATCCAGAGATAGGTTTTCCTGGGGTTCACTTTGTAAGCGAGGAGTGCCTCATTGTCATGCAGCGGAATATTCCCGGCCATAACCGGCTCCGGATAGCGGATAGAGGCATACTCCGGGTACTCTTTCCGTAACTTGGTGATCAATTCATCGAGTTCGCGTTTTGATTTTTTCAGTATTTCTTGCTGTGCTTCTGACTGGCCGCTCCCGGAAGATTGGATGGAGTCAATGGTGTTGAGCAATCGCCGCTCCTGTTCAGCAAGCTCGCGGGGAATCCGCTCGTCGAGGACACCCGTTCTGGCTTTGGAGAGCAGTTCGAGAAAAGATCGAGTCTTGGTACTTTCCGCATAGAAGAAAGCGACTTCCGCGGGAGTAAGGCCCGCCTTAGCAAATCGCGGATCCAGACGGACGTCATCATCCGGCGTCCGCCCAGCTGCCGTGAGCAAGATGTCGATGGCATGTTCATAAACGGATATTTTATTAGCCAGGAACAGGGACCGGAACTCCGTCGAATTCAGGCTGCCTCTCAACTCCTCAATATACTTGATGGCGGTGTCGTAGTAGAGCAATGCTTGGGCATTGCGGCGTTGTTCTTCGTGCAAAAGTCCGAGGCCATAATTGGCGTACATCTGTTTTTCCGGGTATTGCAGGTTCATAACAGCCAAGAGTCCCAGGCCTTCTTTGAAGGATATGGCGGCTTCGTCGTATCTTTTCAAAGACAACAGGCAAAATCCGATGTTATTGAGGATGTCCACGATATCGGGTGTATTGTAAGTTTTTCGCGCAAGGACGAGGGCACTCTGATAATGAGGGATCGCTTCCTGATATCGGCCGAGGCCGAAAAGGGTTGTGCCCAGGGAGGAGTAGACCGATTGTTTGAGCTTGTCGTCTTTGTAACTGTCGATGTTGGGAAGTGACTTGGTGAAAACGTCCAATGCCTGGGATAAGCGACCTTGCTGCGCCAAGTTCTGCCCCATGCTGAGCGCAATGAGTGGATGCTCGCCCTTTGTGGACTCACGATTCAGCTGCGCGGCCCCAGCTAGAATGTCTACGGCCTTATCGGTATCCCCGATTTTCTTGTAGCAATCTGCCAGTCCTACCGTCGCCAGGATGATCGCCTCAGGTAATCGACTGGTTTTGGCAGAAGATAGCGATTGGTTATAATAGGAGATCGCCTTTTCATATTCGTTTCGATCGAGATATGCCTTGCCCAGGTGACGACAAACATCGGAGATCTTATCCTCATTGCCGGAGTAAAAAGTTAGCGCCTCCCGCATGGAAGCCAGGAACTTATCGAAGGAACCTTCGCGAAGGTACTCCAGACCTTCCTGCGTAAGAATCTCCCCTTTACTCTTGGTGGCAGTCAAGAAGAGAGGATGGTAGTTAGCAAGAACTTCGGACTCGGTCAACCCTTTATTGATTGCGCAGCCGCAGGTGCTGAGGATCAGGATGATCGCCAGCCATCGGTATAACCGCATTTTTCACTCCTGTCTGAATCAAAAAAATTCATTAAGTTTATTGGAAAAATCCTTCAAAGTATTATCAATCGCCTCATTCACCGCCTCGCTCGCCATCTCATAGTTTGTTTTCATGAGGAATTGATTCATCATGCTTCTGCTCCCTTTCTGCTTAACGCTGATCTTGCGCAGCAACTGGCCGGTTTTATCGAAAACTTCTGTTTCGAGCTCCATGGTAGAGGTAAAAGAGCTCATCCCCGTAAAGGGAGGTGAAAACGTGAAAGATTTAATATTGGGAGCAAAATAAAGGTCGATGTCCTGCATTTCACTTGCATCGCGAGCAATGAAAACGTTTCCGAATTTGCTGGAGACAAGCCCGTAAAGCGCTTGGGACAGATTTTTGCCGATCGCCATTTCTCCTTTCACCTTTGACAGCATGTACGCCTGAGTGCCGGTCTCAAAGGCATATTTGTAGTTAGTGAATTGGTCGTTGAGAAGCAGACCGGCTTTCAGAGAATTTTTCTGCATATTCTCAGTCGAGATTTTTGGCTCAACGGAAATTTTCCGCATATCCATGGTGCTACATGCGGAAAGGAACAGCGCAATGAGGCATAATAGTAAAACTGTTTTTTTCATAACCCCCCCTTGTTTTTATTGAATCGAGGATAACGGCATTAGCGAGGCACATCTGGAGAGGAGAACAATAGCGATCACAGAAACGGAAAATATTTTTCAAAAATGCCCCTTATCCCAATTTCTAATTTTTCCTTGAATTGTTTTCCCTTTCGACTATGGTTTTCCAGCTTTTGAAGACAGGCTTGAACCGCTAAAGGCAATGGTAATCAAGTTATTATGGGAAAATCTTTCATCCCTTATATCGGCATTAGTAGGGAATTTCTTTAGGCTCTTTGGGTGATGGTTTCAGAAAGGGGACCAGGTACCGACCTCGCGTGCCCAGCCCTTCACATATCTGAACCACGAGTGTCTGGGGCAGGCCAAATGAGTAGAGTATTTTCGCGAATATGCATGCATAAGAGATGGAGCCAATGGCGGTATAAGGATTCCAAGCACTTTTCTGATATTTCTTAAATAGCTCAAACACGCGAGCGGCTTGATTGAAATCCTTATTATCATAGAAAGTGCGCAGCTCTTGATAGTGCTGCTCAATAGCATTGATAAATCTACTTAGCGCTCTCTCCTCCCTTTGGGCAGCGTCTTTTTGCAGCTCAATACGGTGCTTCTCTTTCGAGGCCTCATTGAAATAGGCAACGATTATTATAATTAAGATTGTCGCAACTATGATAATGAGAAAACTAGGAAGACACCCTATTCCAGTTGAACTAGATTCTTTTCTTGTTCCTGTAGGCACGGTCAATCTCCATACAAAAACCCCACCTCTCTGATGAGAAATGGGGTTCTAGTTCGATCCATGGCACCCTCA
The DNA here is from genome assembly GCA_035527895.1 of Desulfatiglandales bacterium. Classification (GTDB taxonomy): domain Bacteria; phylum Desulfobacterota; class DSM-4660; order Desulfatiglandales; family B25-G16; genus JADFWK01. Next base: position 16,081 of record DATKZQ010000050.1, on the reverse strand, counting down.
ATTAAGGGTTATCCAGGTAAGCGTATATTTCAAAACTAGAATACCATTTCAGGCTCAAAAATCAAGGGGAATAGAAAAGTGAAGGGTTACTCTATGGGGAAAGGTGGGAAAGTCGAAAATTACCCCGATTTGCTCTTCTCAGGGGGGTTTTTCTGTTCCTCACGCCAGTCAATACCTTGTTCTTTTAGATGCCTGAGAAGCACTGTAATAACATAATTGCTGAGACTACGGTTTTCTTTATCAGCCAATTGTTGAAGAATTTCTTTTAATTTGGAATCGACTTTGAATGACAGAACCATTTTCATGCTCCTTGTATAACTGAATTTTTTCTTGAAAAAAAGATAAAAATAACTTGACTTACTAGGTAATATATCGTAAGTCTTAGTAATAGTCGAACATAATCTCTAAACCAAGCAATGACAGCTAAACCAAAAATTACCCTTCATGATACCTCATGTCGTGAGGCATGGGGCGGCTGCTTGGGCCGAGAGTACATCTTGAGGGGTTTTATATTGGCCTGAGGGCCGGAAACAGATGCAGCTATTGAAGGAAATCAATGCTAAAGCGCTCACGGGATAGGTGCTATAGGCCGAAAAGGGTAACCCTAACCCCTTCCCATGAGCTAACCGTAGGGAGAAAGTGAGGGACTTTATGGCAAAGGTTAGGAAACGCGGCAATTCCTATCAGATTGACTACTTTGATCCGAACGGAAAACGGGTAAGGGAGTCATTCAGGAAAAGGAAGGACGCCGAGGCAGAGCTAGGCAAGCGGGTGTCACTTATAGCTGAGGGGCGGTATCTGGACGTGAAGAAGGATTATACAACCACCCTGGGGGAGCTCTTAGAGAAATACAAGGAGAACTATCGGCACCAAAGGAGTTTTGAGAGTGGTAAGGCTTACTTTCTGGAAAATTTCAAGGGATATTTCGGAGAGCATACCAAACTTGCAAACATCAGATACGTTGACCTCGAAACTTATAGAAACCACCTAAGAGAGAAACCCACTAGACACAAAATGCTAAGGGCAATTGCCAGCACAAACAGAGAGATAGCCTGCCTTAGACACCTTTTTTCAAAGGCAACGGAATGGGAAATGATAGAGCAAAACCCATTTACTAAAGGCAGGGTTCTTGTGGTTAAAGCCAATAACAAACGTTTTAGATACCTTACAGAGGAGGAAATCACAAAGCTACTCAATGTATGCGTCAATGACTATACCGGGGATATTGTCACAGCGATACTCAACACAGGCATGAGAAGACAAGAAGCCCTTAGCCTCAAATGGAACCAGGTCAGAGATGACTTTATATACCTCGATAAGACAAAGACAGATGAGGCAAGGCAGTTACCCATCAACGATGATCTTGCAGAACTGCTAAGAGACATTAGGAAAAGAAATCAATTAAGGTCTGAATATGTTTTTTGCGATAGCAAGGGAAGGCCCTTTAAACAGATAAATAGGTCCTTTCAGGCGAGCTTAAAAAAGGCAGGAATCGAAGATTTCAGGTTCCACGATCTTAGACATACCTTTGCCAGTCATTTCGTAATGAGAGGGGGACCTCTGAAGGATTTACAGGAGATACTGGGCCATAAGAGCTTGACAATGACAATGAGGTATGCTCATCTCAGTCAGGAACACAAAAAGAAGGCAGTCAATCTCTTAAATGGACTGACTGCCCCCGAAAAAAGTAGCTGTCACAAAACTGTCACATCCGCCAATGTGCCAGGGACAGCCACCAGCTAACTTGCTGATTTTACTGGAGCCACCGGGCGGAATCGAACCGTCGACATCCTCATTACGAGTGAGGTGCTCTGCCAACTGAGCTACGGTGGCCCACTTGCTGTATAGTTATACTTTTTTTGTAGACCTGTCTAACGTTTTTTGAAATCGATTGTTGATCTAACCTCGCAGCATGATGATAAACTTCCACTTAGCGCGAAGTGTCAAGCCAGAGGGATATGGATATCTTTTTTTGCACCGAACTGGGCAGGTGCTTCAAGCCTGCTCTTTCCCGATGATCCAGGCGGGCGCCCGTCTCCACAGCAGACCTCTAGATGCAGAGAAGTGGGAGTCACCTTTGGGGCAGCACGCCCGCCTCCATCTGCAGCATAAGCGAGCATAACAGCATGGGCTTCTTCGGTGCCAAAAAAAGATATCCATATCCCTCGGAACAGCCTAGTTTCAGAAGTAAATCAATAATCGATTTTTAAAATCCCCTTAGACAAGGGTATGAGAGCATGAAAAAATCCAAGGACTACCTTATTTTTCCTTTAGATGTATCGACTTATGAAGACGCAATCAGGTATGTAGACCTCTTGAAGGAACATGTCGGCGTTTTCAAGGTTGGATTGGAGCTCTTTGTGAGTGTGGGGCCAAAAATCCTGGAGGCGATTCGAGAGCGGAGTGAAGCCGGGATATTTCTGGATCTCAAATTTCATGATATACCTGCCACGGTCAAAGGTGCCTTTCTGGCAGCAAGCGACTATGGGGTACAGTTCACGACGGTACACTGTGACGAGGGAAAGGGGCTGCTTCGCTCCGTTGTGGAAAATAACCCTTCAGGCACCAAAATACTGGCCGTTACCGTGCTTACCAGCCTCGACAGCAGGGACTTGCAGGAGCTGGGCTACCAAGAAAAATACGTTAGTGACCTGACGGAATTGGTGCTGCTCAGGGCCAAAATGGCTAAGGACGCCGGCTGTTCCGGTGTCGTTTGCTCCGGCTGGGAGGTTGAAAGCGTTAAACGTAATCTCGGAAGCGATTTTATAGTCGTTACCCCTGGTATAAGGCCTGCATGGTCGGTGAAGGGGGCGGACGATCAGAAGAGGATCGTCACTCCCTTCGAAGCAGTAAAGAGGGGCGCCGACCATATAGTGGTGGGCAGACCAATACGGGCAGCGGAAAAACCGGCTGAGGCTGCACAAAAGGTCTTGGAAGAGCTCGAGGAGGCAATCTCCGGATAGAGCCGTTTAGCCCTGTTAGATCACATAGACAGGTATCTTAGCCTTGGCCAAAACCTTTCTGGTGACGCTCCCGAGCAGGTGTCTATCGCCGGGCTTTCCCTTGGCCATCCTATCGCACAATACACTTCTGGGCAAAGGTCTCCATTATTCCCTTAAAGCCATCGAGTTCTTCATCGGAATAGGTCTGTCTGCTTAGAAATTCCTCCTCAAGGGTCTTAGAGGCAACAAACCTTTGCAGCACATATAGCTTGCAGTTCTGTGCCAGTCTGCCTATCTCGAGAAAATCCTCTCTTTCAAAAAGGGGTTTTACCACGGTGGTTCTGAATTCATAGTCTAGACCCGAGTCCTTAATCAATGTGATGCTCTCGAGGATCTTGGAGATATCTATCTTTTTTCTGATAACCGATCGATATTTTTCCGGAGTGGCTTTTATGTCCATGGCAAGATAGTCCACGGATTTGGACTGTATGATGCCCTCCAGCCTGTGCGGAAAGCTTCCATTGGTGTCCAGTTTCGTCAGATACCCCAGAGCCCTTACTCTTGACAAGAAATCCGCCAGATCGGGTTGCAGGAGTGGCTCTCCTCCGGTTATTGTCACGGCATCGAGCTTTCCTTTCCGTCTCTCCAAGAAAGACATCACCTCCCGATCACTGAATGTGCCAACGGATGGTCTCTCGGCGTCTACTACGAGTTCCGGGTTGTGGCAGTAAGGGCATCTAAAATTACATCCCTGGGTAAAAACGATAGCACAAATTTTGCCGGGAAAATCGATGAGAGAAAAGCGCTGAAAGCCCCCTATGATCATGCCTCACACCGCAAACATCCTTCTCATCTTGAATTCCTCCTGCTTGCCCCTGTTCCACTGCTTGACAGGTCTGAGGTAGCCGACTACCCGGGAGTAGACTTCACATTCTTCGCCGCACCTCGAGCACACCTCATGCTCTCCGTTCAGGTACCCATGAACAGGGCAAACGCTAAAGGTGGGGGTAAAGGTAAAATAGGGAAGATGATAGTTGTCGCAGATCTTTCGGACCAATGATTTCACGCTCTCTGGGTTCGTGATCCTCTCGCCTGCATAGATATGAAATACCGTTCCTCCCGTGTACTTCTGCTGGACGCTGTCCTGCAAATCCAACGCCTCGAAAATATCATCGGTGAAGTTGACGGGGAGTTGCGTGGAATTGGTATAGAAGCATTCGCCACCTTCCCCATTACCTCCGGATATTATAGGAGGGTAGCGATGCTTATCGATCTTCGCCAAACTATATGAGGTTCCCTCGGCAGGAGTAGCTTCGAGGTTGTAGTTATTTCCCGTTTCCCTCTGAAAATCCAGCAACAGATCCCTCATGAAATCCAGCACCTTCAAGGCAAATCCCTTTCCCTCTGCATCTCCAATTGTCGTGCCAAGGAAGTTCTGACAAGCCTCGTTCATGCCGACAAGCCCTATCGTTGAAAAATGATTCTTCCAGTACTCATTGAATCTCTGCTTAACGTTCCGCAGGTAATACTTCGTATACGGGTAAAGCCCCCCATCCGTGAATCGTTCCAGGATCTTCCGTTTGGTCTCCAAACTCTCTTGAGCCAAGACCATAACCCTCTTGAGCCGGCTCAAGAAGTCCCCTTCACTGTTGCTCAAGTACCCGATCCTCGGCATATTAATGGTCACAACGCCGATAGAGCCCGTGAGTGGATTGGAACCAAACAGCCCACCTCCTCTCTTTTCGAGTTGGCGATTATCTATTCTCAGCCTGCAGCACATGCTCCTGGCATCCTCGGGTTTCATGTCCGAGTTTACGAAATTGGAGAAATAGGGTACCCCGTACTTTGCCGTCATCTCCCATAGATCTTCGATCACCGGGTTGTCCCAGGCAAATCCCTTTGTAATATTGTAGGTGGGAATGGGGAAGGTGAACACCCTGCCTCGCGCATCACCTTCTGCCATCACCTCTAAAAAGGCCTTGTTAAACAGGTCCATCTCTTTCTGAAAGCCCCCATAGGTGATATTTTGTAGCTCACCTCCGATGATAACTGCCTGGTCTGTATAGTATTCGGGAACCGTAAGGTCTAGCGTGACATTGGTGAAAGGGGTCTGGAATCCGACCCTTGTAGGAACGTTGATATTAAAGATGAATTCCTGTAATGCCTGTTTAACCCCCCTATGGTCTAATCCGTCGAATCGTATGAAGGGCGCAAGCAGGGTGTCGAAATTCGAGAATGCCTGGGCACCGGCCGCCTCCCCCTGAAGCGTATAAAAGAAATTAACAATCTGCCCCAACGCACTCCTCAGGTGGTGAGCGGGCTTGCTCTCTATCTTCCCCCAAACCCCTCGGAAACCCTCAACCAACAGATCAAACAAATCCCAGCCAACACAATAAACGGAGAGGAGATTGAGGTCATGAATGTGAAAATCACCCTGAAGGTGGGCCTCGCGGATTTCGGGAGTGTAGATCTCATTCAACCAGTAGACCTTGCTCAGTTCCGAGGAAACGTAGTTATTCAATCCCTGGAGAGAAAAGGCCATATTGCTGTTCTCGTTAACCCTCCAGTCCGTTCGGTTCAAGTACCGATCGACCAACTCCACGCTTGCATTATCGGTAATCTCCCTTATTCTCGCGTGTTGATCGCGATAAATGATATAGGCTTTGGCGGTCTTTCGATACGTTGAGGAAAGCAAGACCTCCTCTACAATGTCCTGAATCTCTTCTACCGTTGGCGTCTTGTCGCCCATGAGCTGTTCGGCAAGGGTCAGGACTCTGAGGGTAAGCCGTTTGGCGGCCTTGTCTTCGAATTCCCCTGTTGCCTTACCAGCTCTAGCAATGGCATTGGTGACCTTTTGGGCCTCAAAGGGTACTATGGAACCGTCTCTCTTTTCTATTTCCGTAAACATGCTATCTTCTCTCCATCCCTTTCTTTATCCGACACCTGCGTGATTTAAACATCTCCTTCCTTTATAGTCTCAAAAAATTCTTCCACGACTATATATGTGAACGGATTGTCTCTAGCCGGAGACATCTTACGCAACATGGGCTCATATAGCAAAGGCGTATCTTTGTCAGACAGGTTATTCGAGCGAGGTTACGTTTAGCACAGATTAAAGATCGGTCTGGTCCCCGGTGTTCGCGTGAGTTTTCCACAAGATATTGTGTTAGACTATAATTGATCTTCAATATAAAGTCAATAACCAAGCATTGTTTAAAACCATATAAAGCGCACTTTTCTCCATATCCTTCTTTTCACATGCTTGTGGATGGGCCGAGATCTCAGGGTGGTTCAAAAGTTTTGGCACCATGATATATTCGCCGCACAAGACGTTTACATCATTAGGTCTGTTCGGCCATGCGAATTTTCTCAAGGCGATATCTATTGGCCTATGCAAGCCCCGGTGGAATTCTTTTTAAGATATCGCCCGCCCGCCTCGCCTGAGCGAGAGCGACCCGCCTGCCATTGCAAGGCACGAGCGGGCAGGTGGCGGGCAGGCCTTTCGAAAACAGCCATGCCCCCTTTTCGTATATGAACGATTGCTCACAATCGCTCATGCGAACACTTTTCAATAATACAAAGACATTACGATTTGGCTTAGGAGCCATCTAGCCGTGACGATCGAGAACAGAAATTTCCCTTGACTTTGCATATCCATTACATTTATTGTTTGCTTAGTTTTCAGGTGCTCCGAAGGAGCTTAATAGGGAACCCCGTGAAAGTCGGGGATGGGCCCGCCGCTGTAATTGGGGACGAAAGCTGCAAAATGCCACTGTGCCGCTGAAAGTGGGATGGGAAGGTGCAGCAAGTAGGATGATCCAAGAGTCAGAAGACCTGCCTGAACGAAGGGGGCTTAGCCTTCGCGGACACGGTTAGCCTGCTGATTGCGAGGATAAAAAAGGGAAATCCCCGGATCGACTTCAATCGGTCCGGGGATTTTTTTCCGGACCTGAAACAAAGATACAGGAAAGGAGTGTGAAGCGATGAGCACATGGAAGGCTACAGTTTTCTTGGCAACGGTTTTTCTTTTTGTTCCCGTGATGAGCGGTGTATGCGCCCAGGGAAGTGATCCGGACGTGACGCTGGAAGAAGTAGTGGTCACCGCAGCGAGGGCTGAACAGAGCATCGAAAAAGTGCCGGCAAATGTCACGGTAATCGATGAGAAAGATATTAAGAATTCAAACGCAAAAACCGTGGTCGATCTCCTGCGTTCTGAGGAGGGGATCGTTGTGAGAGACCTCTTGGGCAACGGTAAACGCTCAGAGGTTGATCTGCGGGGATTTGGCGAAACCGGCCCTTACAACGCTCTCGTGCTGGTGGACGGGCGTCGCGTCAATGAAATCGATCTGAGCGGGGTCGATTGGACACAAATACCGCTGGACCAGGTCGAGCGCATAGAAATTGTCAGGGGGACCGGTACGGTTCTGTACGGTGACAATGCGGTCGGTGGGGTGATCAATATCATTACGAAGATCCCGTCCGAGAAACCGAGCATCAACATTGGCGCAACGTTCGGCAGTTATTCACGAAACAAGGAAACAGCCTCCATTAGCGGTGGCAGCGATAGAATTGGGGCTTCCCTGTTCGCGAGTTATGATTCCACCGACGGCTACAGGGACAACGGGGAATTCCGCGCTAAGGACCTTGGCGGGAAAATCGTTTTTGATGCAACGGAATCCATGAGTCTGAATCTGAGCGGTTCGCTTCACTCCGATGACTATGGCCAGCCAGGTTCCCTCACCAAGGAGCAGGTAGACGTTGACCGAAGGGCCACCACAAGCCCCCTGGATGATGCCGAGAGCACCGATCAGTACCTCAAGCTTGGATTTGATCTGGATCTTGGCGCGCCCGGGAGCATTAAAGCCGATTTGTCTTACAGGAATCGGGAGAGCGATTCACGATTTCCAGACCCCCAGTTCCCGTCCGCTGCGGAGGGCGAAACGGAAACCTGGGCCCTAACACCTCGTTATGTATGGGACGGGGCAGTCTTGAACCGAGCCAACACGCTCATCGGGGGCATTGACCTCTACTGGACAAAACAGGACCTGAAGGCATTCTCCGGTTTCTTCAGTCCCGTTGCGGTACTTTCTGGACTTGCCGATATCAAAAGGGGTTCTCGTGGGTTTTACCTCAACGACGAATTCTCGTTGCGGGACAACCTGATTCTCTCAGCGGGAGCTCGACATGAGCGGGTTGAATACGACCTCAGCCGGCAGGACCTCAGTGCTTTCCCGCTCGCTTCCCTCGATGCTACCGTGACCGAGCGGGAAAATGCTTACAGTGCCGGGCTCACCTACCTGTATAGCGATAAGTCGTCTCTGTTTGTCCGGGCCAACCGCAGCTTTCGTTTTCCCCTTACCGACGAAATCGTCGTGTTCGACTACGACACCGGGAAAATCCGGGTGAATTCGAATCTCAAACCACAGCGGGGGCGGCATTACGAGTTGGGCATGAGGCACTTTATTACGCCGGATATCCGGGCAAATGTGACCTTGTTTCGTGCTGAAATCAAAGACGAGATCTTCTTGAACAGGTTTCCTTCGTTTGGCAACGAAAACCATCCAGAGACCTTGCACCAAGGCGTGGAGGTCGGGGCAAAGGCCGATCTTCTGAAGAAAATGACGATCTTCGGTAACTACACGTTTGAGAAGGCTACCTTTGAGAAGGATCCCTTTAAAGACAATGATATACCTGCCGTGCCCAGGCACAGGGCTAATCTGGGTTTTCGGATCTACGACATGGTTCCGGGGTTCACCTTCTCGGCGGACTACAACTACGTGGCCTCCAGTTACGCCATAAGCGACCAGGCAAACCAGTTCGATAAACTGGATAGCTGGGCCACTATCAATGCCAGGATCGCTTATGAGTGGAATTCTCTGAAGGCATTCTTTGGAGTGAACAACATCACGAACGAGGAGTATTCCGAGTATGCGGTGCTGCGGGGTGTTGCATCGCCAACAGGAGTCAATTTCTACCCGGCACCGGAAAGGAATTGGCTGGCTGGGCTTGAGATTAAATTTTAGGGATATCAGCGATACGGGCGAGGCCATGACCAGAGATGCGTGCAGGCAAGAAGCGCGGCAGAAACCCGGCAATTCCCCTAATATATCAATGATAGGGTAAAGATTGCCAGGTTTCCCGGGCCGTGAATGGTAATGGGAACCACGAAGTTTGCCTCCACCTCATAGGCAACGGCAAACACGATCCCTCCTACCAGCAGAGGGAGTGGAATTGTAGGGAAAACGGGGTGTGTGAGCACAAGTGTGGCCGTGCTTATGAGAAGAGCGACCACGATGCCCCACCTTCTGAAAAATCCATAGAGCATTCCCCTAAAAAAGATAGCGCAATTAAATCTAAGCCAGCCAGCCATCAGCAAAGCCGTCAGCAAAGGAAGAGAGCTGGTAAAGTCACACTCGTATTCACTCCTAATTGAATAAATCTTATGATCTTATGTCCCCTATGGGCATGTTGACGACTTCGAAGAGGGGCTCAACCACCAAAAGAAGGGGGCCGTTCGTGCAGAGTGTGCGGAAATTAAAGAACGGGCAGAGTGGAATGTGCCTGGGGCACATAAATATGCGTGAGGCACATAAATTACAGACGGAATTTCTTTATTTGAACATGCTTGATGACTTTGTAGTGCTTATCATTCCCTGTAAGAATAGGAAGGCCATATGATACAGCGGTAGCACCTATTAGAGCATCAGCGAGCTGTAAGGAATGACTTAAATAATGTTGCTCCACATAAAACATTGCTTTGGCAGAAATTTCCTCTGATATATAAAGGATTTTCGTTTCCCAGTCTTTGAGAGTTTTCCGTAAGCAGTTTAATTCATCCTTATTTCTCATTCCTTGAACTAACTCTATGTAGGTGACAACTGAAATAGAAAATGGCAGATTACCTTCAATTGCTCCGTAAGCACTCTCATTACCCCTCATGTACCAAATGAGGACGTCCGTATCAATAAGCAACATTTACAATCTACTCTTTCTTAATTCTCTGACATATTCATCAATATCTTTTACTTTTTCATTGTCTTTCCAAATACCAAATAGTTTGTCCTTGAACATTTTCTTATCGTTTCCTTCATTGTAAGGAACAAGCTTGGCGCAAGACTTACCGCGATAGGTGATAATGACTTCTTCGCCTCTACTAACGGTATCAAGCAGTTCTTTCGAATGAAAACGGAGATCTTTGGCTGTGGCTTTCATTCATACACCCCTTAGAGTTAATACTTCATACTATAAACTTTAGAAAGTAACTAGTCAAATGAAAAATGGTCTGAGAAGAGCGAGAAGTGACGGAGGCTTCTATGAGAAGGAGGCCTCCATACAGAGCATCAAGCGGGACTTCAGAAAGGAAATCCCTATACTAACAAGTTTCTTCCCTTGGCTGGAGTGCTGGATTCATACCAAGTTGCAATCATGTCATTACGAGGAGCCCTTCGACTTTGCTCAGGATTAACCAGCCTCAGGCGGGTAAACTCCGCGACGTGGCAATCTATCTTATTGAGCCCGCCCTGGCGCGAGGCACTAAGCTGCGGGCATAGACTGTGAATAATTTCAATAGGTTAGTATCATATACATAGTTTCAAAAAAACCAGGTCTGGGCCAGGGATTGCTTCACATTCGTTCGCAATGACGTCTATAAATAGTACCCGTTTGAATGCAACTTGGTATCAGATAGGTTCGAAATCATAGGTGATCGTGGAGGCAAAGCATTTGGGAATCCCCCCGGCGAGCCTTCTAAGCAATGAGTGAAAGCGTAAAGAGCGCCAGATTACCGAGGACATGGACAACAATCGGGGTCATGAGACTTCCTTCAATCTCATATGCAAGGGCAAAAACGATACCTCCTACCGCCTGAGGGATAGGGAACCCCTGTGAAATGGGGTGAGCCAGCACGAATACGCCGGTGCTCACAACAATGGCTACCACGATGCCCCACCGCCTTAGGAAACCGTAAAGCATTCCCCTGAAGAACATCTCTTCTGCTATGGGCCCGACTATCCCGCCAATCAGAAAGAAAATCAGGATTTCACTAAGCCTCCCCGGCAAGCGGACCGCTATGAGTTTCAGGGGGTCAAGTCCCACCACGTACAGTACAACAGATGCAAAGGCGGCAACTAGTGCAAAGCCGGCGGACCATATGAGGCCCCTCCTGATGCCGGGAGTTATCTTTGCCCGGGCCAGACCTATTGATGGGAGCCCCTTCCCCCAGAGCAGGACAGAAGAGACAATAATCCCTGTTTCAAGAACGCGTGTCCCCCCAAGAACAATCATGGGATTATAGAGGCCCCTGGAAATCAGCAACCGTGCAGCCCCCTCAATGAGGATGATTGCCCCAAGGGATAGCAAAAAAGCCTTTATTTCGATCGACCTTGCTTCCATCCAAGTGCCTTGAGTGCCCTATAGGCGTACCATTGGTTGTACCAGTCATCGGAGGTCTCAATCCTTTCCTTGATCTCTCTGATTGCTCTCCTGTCTCCCCTCTGTCCCAAGGCATAGAAGGCCATGGAAACGACAGTGGGGTGGGGATCATCAAGAAAGGCCAGGAGATCCCGATAGGTTGCGTCCTTTCGGCTCACCCCCAATGCCCGTGCCAACCAGTAGCGCTCGGGTACATGGGGACTTTTGCGTATCTCTTGGTAGACGGGAAACCCCTCTATCTCAAGACCCTTGTCTCCGAAGACCTTCAGGGCCGCAACCCTTTCCTGCCATCGCTCCGATTCCAATGCCACAGCCAGGGCCCTTGTCTCGATCCTTATCCCGCTGCTCCTGTGTACATGAACCAGGAGCGCAACACCAATCAAAAGACAAAGAAGGGAGGCAGCCACCAAAGAGGTGTTTGAATCGAAAAAGAGACGCAATAGTATGCAGAACAGGGCATGGAACAAGATGTACAAGGCGATCGGGAAGCCAATCAAAAGGGAAAAAAAGGTGAATTTGCGGAAAAGGGCATACCGATCACTTCTTTCAGAGAGGTCCTTCAAGATACCTCCGGTCCTGGAGACAAAATCCTGCACGGTAGCCCTGAGTATCACCTTTTCCTTATTGCGGAACAAGAGTTCATTGTCTTCCTGCGTTATCTTCAATGATATGGCCTTATGTGTTGGCACGATAAGATAATCGTGTTTGAGCAATCCTCGCTCAAGATGCGAAACCACCGAGCTTTCCTCGACAGATTCAATAGTGCATGCCTTGAGCATCCTCTGGTCTAATGATTTGAAGACCTCGGCTGGGTACAGGGTGTAGGTGTAATAGAAATCGTTGACCCGCTTGCCTATGGGATTGGATACGAGTAGATGGTCTCTAATGTCTGTGAAGATGTCTTTGTCCATCTGAGATGACCACAAAAGGGCCAACAAGGCGATGGGGATGCAATGAATCAACCTTTTCGCCCATGCCCCGTGTTTGACCGGCACAGGCATCCATCGTATCGTGGCCACCCACGCCAACGGCGGTATGATCAGGAAATACGAACTCACCATGACACAAAAGCCCCGGCGGTTCACGGCTACGATTACCCCTACCCAAAGCAAACAGAAAAGCGCCAAGAAGGGCCTATTGCGTTTAAAAGCCCGGTCCCACATCCAGGCCACGGCAAAGGAAGCAAGTGAAAGGCCGGCGCCCACACTCAAGGAAAAAAAGAGACCCCCAAAAAAGGCAGGACCAAATTCTTGGAGTCGGGGCATGATCCGTTGGTTGGGCACCACGAGATAACCAGCGTCTCTCATGAGGGTGAGGGTATGATAGAGGGCTACATTTGAGAGATATACCTGTATGGTGGCTAAAACCTGGCCTACAAAGAGACCCAGGAGAAGCACCTTGGCCGCATAAAGACATCGACTCATAGAAGACCTGCTAACCCCTTGGTATCGTTCAAAAGTGTTTACTCAGTGCTATCTTGATTAGAGAACGTGTACATACTTATCCCTATCCGGCCATGCCCATTTTCTCAAGGCGATATCTATTGGCCTCGCGGGATGTGGCCACAGAGGTGGGGTTTAGGTGAGCCAGACGGAGACTCCCAGGGCTTGTACTAACACTCACCAGTGACGAAGCTGACACAGCACATACCATGTTAAAGGTTAAAGAAGCGCCAACTCCTTAGTATCCCAATGCCAAGCCGTCTTTCCTCCTGTCAGATGCTCCAAGCAGGACACTCTGGCCCCGATCCAGATAAATGGCCTGCCCTCCGCCAACTTGATTCACCGGCGGTGACACCCGAACAATGCGATGGCCTTTCTCCTTGAGCGCTGACGCAGTTTCTTCTGAAATGCCCTCCTCCAGATACACTTCTCGATTCTGCAAATGCCTTACTCTCGGGGCATCGACCGCTTCTTGGAGATTCATTTTAAAGTCAATGAGGTTGATCAGGAACTGCGCGTGTCCCTGAGGCTGCATATCGCCGCCCATCACCCCGAAGCTCATAAGAAACCGACCATCCTTAAATACCATTCCCGGTATAATGGTATGCATGGGACGCTTGTGCGGTTCGATTCGGTTTGGGTGGTCAGCATTCAAATTAAATGATTTTCCCCTGTTCTGCAAGACAATACCGGTTCCATCCACAACCATCAACGAACCGAAATGCTCATAAATGCTGCTGATGAACGAAACCGCATTCCTCTCCTGATCAACAGCCGTAACAAACACCGTGTCTGATCGTCCCGCGCAGGTGGATGGCCCAGGGGGGACCAAGGCCTTATTCGGATCGATCTTCTTTCCGCACTCTTTTGCGTATTCCTTTGAGAGCAAGGTATCGGTGGGTATCCTTTCAAACTCAGGATCACTTACATAGGAGTCGCGATCACCAAAGGCAATCTTCTTTGCCTCAATGAGGCAGTGGAGATACTCCGCGCTATTCTGCCCAAATCGCTCTATATCGAAACCCTCGAGGATATTGAGCATCTCCAGGGCGGTAACCCCCTGCCCGTTTGGAGGCAGTTCGTAAACCGTGTACCCCCGGTAATCAGTAGAGAGCGGTTTCACCCAGGTCGTCGTATGGGTCTCCAGGTCTTTCATGGAAAGCAACCCATCGTTTTTCCTCGAGAAATCCACGATTGCCCTGCCGATTTCACCGCCATAAAAGGTTTCGATGCCCTCCCGGGCTATCTTCCGGTAGGCCTGGGCCAAGTCTTTATTGTGAAAAATCTGTCCCGGTCGAGGTGCCTTATCATCAATGAGAAAGGTTTTTGAAGCGCCTTCCCGGCTGAGAAGGATTGGCTCCATATTCTTCCACTCGCCGGCGATAACCTCGGTAACGGGAAACCCATTCTCCGCGTAGCCGATGGCATCCTCAAATACATCTGGCAGCTTCAGGTTTCCGTATCGTTCCACTGCTTGAGCCCAACCATGTAAGGCGCCCGGCACGGTTACTGACAGGATGCCATGCTCAGGTATAGCTTTCATACCCCTGTCGTAAAACCAGTCCCTGCGAGCACCATACGGCGCCCTTCCGCTTGCATTCATGCCGATAATTTCATTTTCTCTGGCTCTGTAGATGAGGGCAAAGGCATCACCGCCGAGCCCCACTGAATGCGGTTCCACAACATTCAGGGTGCTGATCATGGCAACACAGGCATCTACAGCGTTCCCGCCTTTGCAGAGGACCTTATATCCGGCAAGCGTTGCCAAATGGTGACTTGACGCAACCATACCCCCACGCCCCATGGCCACGGATCTCTGGGCAGGACTGTGCCACTCCCTCTTCTGGTCGTATGAAAACTCCATCGCCTATCTCCCACATAATCCCTGAAATCAAAGCCCTAGTCAGCATTTCTTGAAAACAACATTTTGAATGTGCCCCGTTGCGGGAATCGAGCCGAGCCTGTGGCTTGCCCGGAAATCGGCATGCCAGCTGATATCCCCAATACGTCTGTTCTTTCAGGGCTACGGTTTAAACAATGGTACGGGGTCCCGCCTATGCGGAAGAACCAAGAAATGGTGTATCCCGTTCCGGGGCCTTGCGGTCAGCTTTGCACTCACGAGCTAGGACAATACTTCACAGATGATGATAATTCAAGTCATACCTGATTATTTGTACGCCTGAATCACACCCTTTTTCTTGGAAAACACACCCTTAAAACCTCCTTGACACGGAGCTGGGGGGTTGCTGTAATAGGCTGCGGCCGAGGGTCAAGACCATGGTGAGGCTGCAGGGGTTTGCTCTTATCTATAACGGGCTCCTTCAAAGGAGCTATTCAAGGGGAGGGGAGATCATGAAAAAATCAATCTGTAGGTTAATTGCTGGGTTGACGGTCTTGGGTTGCCTGGTGACATTCTCCGGGCCGGTTTTAGCCGCCGAGTTTTCGGCGGACCTCATCCAGAAGATGGGCGACGAGGTAAAGAAGGGGAAGTTCTTTGTCAAGGGCAATAAGATGCGCATGGAGTTCGAGGAGGGGATCACCATCATGGACTTGGCTACGGACAAGACCATCACGTTAGAGCCCGAGGAAAAGATGTATATTGAGATGCCTGCCATGGGATCCATGGCCACCGCGGCGGGATCTGACAAAGAACTGGCTAAGATCGCCACAAAGAAAAAGGTGGGAACCGAGAAGATCAACGGGTACAATTGCGACAAGCACCTTATCACTTACCACGACAAGGCCATGGGCAAGATGACCCAGTGGTACGCCAGGAAGCTCAACTATCCCATCAAAATAGTCTACCACGGTCCCCAAGGCGAGATGGTGACTGAATACAGTAACATCAAGGAAGGCGGGGTCAGTGACTCCCTGTTTGAGGTTCCCCGGGGATACCAGAAAATGAGCATCCCGGGCATGTCTTTCCCCAAAAAGTAGCAGGATCACGGTCCTTGAACGGGCGCAGTGTTTCTGATTCTGATTCGAGGGCCTTGTTGCCCCTGACGTATTTTGCAATATTCTGACAATTTTCGGCAGGTTCACGGAGTCAGTTTTATGCTGAGATGAGCTAACTATTTGGAATCTTTAATGATATTTTTAAGAACACCACCTGGCACGATTTTGGCGCTTATATAGAGCAAGACCTGATCAGGTGCCACCCAACTTTAACACCATTACGATAAACCATATGAGGGCTGAAGGCTCCTGAAGGTTATATCTTACAAGAGAGAGTTTGAGGTGGCGCTGAGGTCGGTTTCTCGGGTGTAC
>DATKZQ010000049.1:0-62645 GCA_035527895.1 Desulfatiglandales bacterium | reverse complement strand
CTTTATCTTTAGGGTTAAACGATACGGAGGTATCTTATAGGATTGAAGACGATAAGAAAGCTCGGAAGAGGTAGATTGGAGAAAAGAGATAGATGAGATAAGGGGGAGGATTATGCTGCCGCGAAGCGGTTTAGTTCATCTTGCCACTATATTCGAGTTTGGAAAAGTGAATATCACGTCAGAATATCAACACCCAAAGCTATAAGATGATAGCGACCCGGACTTCCAGCCTTCCCTTTACTGCCCGATCCGCCCGCTCTCTCACGATATAGAACGCCGGTTGAAACCCGGACGTGCCGGACCAAATAATCCTGCATTCTTCACTTGGGAATTAGGGGAGAAGCGAAAATGAGTCCGGACTTTAAAAGACAAGTGCTTTGTGGAGTCAGCAACCATCCCTAAAAAGGGTGGCTTGTTATGACCCTAAAAGGGTCTTTAATCTCTCACAGAGTCCACAGAGTAGTCAGAGTATCAAGATTTTCTCATGATACACAAGAGATTGCTTACCTTGCCCCTCTGGGGCGTGCAATCACGCTACGCGGGATTGTGTATGGGAAAGGTTTCAAAAGGAAAAAAGAATGCATTCTGTTTTCCTTAAAGACCTTCTCCCATAAAACGGTAAGCAATCATTCCGTAGTTACTTTACTCAGAGGCCCCTGCGGGCTCGAGCACTTCTGGCTGCAGGAGTGCGGGCGAGAGATAAGAACCCCTCTCACCTACATAGCATAGCTTGGACCATCAGCTGAGCTGATGGTTTATGGTATCAATTAAGGTCTACTTCCAGCTTAATCCCACTCCGAACTTTATGTCAGGATCTTCATGCGCCAGACCTAATTTGAACTCGAAAAAGAGCTTCATCCCTTGTTTCAGGTCGGTCTCGATCCCTCCAATTGCGTTCAGGGAAGCCTCGGTATCGCTGCCATTTCCAGGATGACCACCATCGTAGTTGACGTAGGTTAGTCCCAATCCGCCGCCGGCATACGGTTTCCAAGCCTGGAACTTTGAGAAAACGTAGTGCACCTCAGCCACCATCTGCACGACTGTCCGGTCATCACCGAACCCGACCTCCACGGTGGGCCTGAAGCGCACATCCTTATAGAACTCTCCCAGGTTGAAGTGCACACCGCCGTATACCTGATCGGGGTCACTGCTCAGACCAGCACGAATTCCCCATCCGTCAAAGCGGATCTCGGACGTCTCCTGAGCCATTGCCTTTGTTGCGAAACCTGCAAAAATGAGCATGGTGATGACGACTGCTAAATAGATGAATCTCTTATCGCTCATAAATCCCCCATCTTTGTTGTATTTGCTTTAGTGATAGAAGAGAAAGCAATGCATATAGTTATGATATGATCCTATCATCCTGGGATACCAAAAACCAGCCCTTTCATTGAAAGGCATGGGGCCTTCCCAATGAATTGTGTCTCATATCTTTATCCATTTTTCATTGCCAATATTGATTGTGATGTACGAATTCTAACTGAAATCAGATGATATTCAGACAAAGGCAGTGGCAAGAAAAAACCTAAATTAAGGAATAAATCTGTAGAAACCATGATATACTTATTAATGTAGTTTCCGTCAAAGATAGCCATATAGCTTGGAAAGACCAAACGGGAAACAGGAGAAGGCTGATGAGATGCCCCAAAACCGGGCGAGAGAGGTGGTTTGAGCATCGAGATGACCTCACCGGCGAACACGCAGGTGGCGATGCCGGGCAGCTAATTTTCGCTCTGCTTTTCTTCGGAGTGTGGGTAACCGATTCGTTTTTTCTAAGGTACACCACACAACTCAATGGGATCGTGCTATCCCCAGTGAGAAAACCAATCGGGATCGTACTTCTCTGTGTGGCAGCGTATTGTGCCTGGTCTGGCCTGAGTATAGTGTTTGGCGAGGTGCGGAAAACACCGGCAGTCATCCACAGAGGTGTGTTCGGCGTGGTAAGGCACCCCATATATCTGAGCGAAGTCCTTTTGTATCTGGGTCTCTTTCTGATGAACATGTCGTTAGCTGCAGGGGTGGTGTGGCTCGGCGCCTCGGTTTATTTATACTATTTATCGCGATACGAGGAGAGGCTTTTGCTGGAACGCTTCGGCGACGACTATAGATCATACGCTCGCGAAGTTGGCATGTGGATACCGCGAATACGAGGGAAATGAGCCAATGCGGCACATGATCGCTGGTAATCTGCAGTATCAATTCTGCTCTTTGAAAAAGCTATCCTAAGATCTTTTTCATCAGGGCGATCAGTTCCTCTGGTTCTTCCGGTTTTTCCATATAGGCTTCGGGTTCCGGCACGGATTGACCGGCAAATTCAGCCAATACTTCCTGGGAACGGAAGAAGCTTTTTGGGGCGATGGCGGAAAGCATGATCACGGGAATATCCTTTAAGGGCTCATCGGTCTTCAGCTCGCGATACATCCTGATTCCACTCTGTTTCGGCATCAAGACATCAAGAATAATCAAATCCGGCTTATCCTCCCTTACCTTGCCCATTCCCTCCATGCCGTTCTTGGCTTCTATAGCTTCATAGCCGGCTCTTTCAACAAGTTTTGAGACGAACTTCCTCACATCAACATCATCGTCAACAACAAGAACCTTCTTCATGATGCGTCCTCCTTATGATATTCCCCTACCTTACGATTGACTTTGTTGAGGCTCTCTTCCAGGTGCACCCCGTGTTGCTGCATCACGGCAGGGCAGTCGAATGGTAAATGTTGACCCCTTTCCGGGCTCTGATTCCACACTCACGGTTCCTTCATGTTCCTGAACTATCTTCTGGGCAATCAAGAGACCAAGGCCAGTGCCTCTTCCCTCCTTGGTGCTGAAGAAAGTAGTAAACAACTTCTTTTTGACTTCCTCATCCATGCCACACCCATTGTCAGAGACATCAAATCTGAGCGTGCTATCATGTTCAAGAATCGTCTTTACCTGTACCTCCCATCTCTTGCCCTCGCTCGAGTCAAAGAGGCAGGCATCGACGGCGTTCGCAACCAGGTTCAGCAAACAGCGATGGAGGTCTTTGGGATCCAGAAATACCTCCCCCAGGGACGAGTCAAGTTCTTTAACAATCTCTATGTCATGTTCTTTGGCCTTTGCTTTCATGAGTTCGCAGACCTCATTCACAATCTCATTGGGAAAACAGCTTTCATATTCAGGTTCCCTGTCTCTGGAATACTCAAGTAGATCAAGAACCAGATCGGAAATCCTGCCCATGTTCCTTTCCAACATATCCCAGCCGGTCTTCAGGGAATCTGCCTCATTGTCCCGAGATGATGTATTTACGAGATAAAACCCGCCTTTGAGGCCAAACAGGATGTTTTTCATGTAATGGCCAAGGCTCGCCACGGTTTGTCCGATGGCCGCTAACCGTTCGGATTTGATGAGTTCCTGCTCCAACCGTCTTATTTGGCTGACCCGTTCATCCACCTCCCTTTTAACCGTGCTCCAGTAACCGACCCTCCGTGAAAGCTCTCTATAGTCAAAGGGCTTGGGTATGTAATCATCCGCCCCAACGTCCAATCCCTTCACCTTGTCAGGCATCTTCCGTTTTACCGTGAGCATAATGATGGGGATATGCCTGGTGCCCTCAGAACCTTTGAGCCTTCTGCATACCTCATAGCCGTCTATTTTGGGCATCCTTATATCGAGTATTACCACATCAGGACGATACGCCTCTACCTGTTGCAACGCCTGCTCCCCATCATAGGCCTCCGAGGTATGATACCCTTCAGCACGCAACCTCTTGGTCAGCAGTTCTACAGAATCGACATTATCATCGACTATTAGTATCTTTGCCTTATTAATCATTGAGCATGTTCCCTTACATGGGTCACGTATTTGGCTTTAGAAACTGCTCGATCTGTTTGGGTAGTTCTCGGATATCAATGGGCTTAGAGATGTAGCCGTCGCAACCGGCCGCCAAGGCCTGTTCTCTATTCCCTTTCATTGCATGGGCGGTCAGGGCAATTACCGGAATACCCCTCAGGCCTGTGTCGCCCTTCAGCCTTTTAGCCACCTCGTAACCATCCATCTTGGGCAGATAGATGTCCAGGAGAATCAGGGCCGGGGCTTCCGTCTTTGCCTTCTCTATAGCCTCTTCCCCATCAACTGCTTCAATTACCTGATAGCCATTGAACTTCAAGACCTTGACCACCATTTCACGATTATCCTGATTGTCCTCCACGACTAAGATCTTCGGTACCGTACCTTTCCTGATCGCTTTATTGCCCACAGCTATCTGCACCTCAGCTTAGGCCATACTTATCCAGGGTATTTCTCACCTGTTCGAGAATCTCCTCCGCTTCAAGGACCCCTTTCTTGAGAATCCTCTCCACCTTCCCATTTAAGGCTTTCATCTCTTCTCTGGTCAACTCCTTGCCTGTGACAACTATGATCGGAATCTCCTTCGTATCGTCCCGTTTATTAAGCTTTTCAATTACATCAAAGCCATTGACCTTAGGCATCACGAGGTCTAAGATAATCAAATCGGGCTTAACGTGTTCCACGGACTCAATGGCCTGTTCACCATCATAGGCCTTTACGATCTGAAAGCTAGCTTCTCTTAGTATCTTGCTGATCAACTCTACTTGATCCGGTTCGTCATCAACCACAAGCACCTTTATCTCGCTCGCTTTTTCAACCACCCTATTCCCCTCTGAGGTGCCCACTGCTTTGGATTCCGGCTCCAAAGCCTCCCCTTTCGGTCTGATTGCTTCCGAGATTACCGGCAGGCTAAAACAAAAGCTACTGCCCTGTCCGTATTTGCTCTTTACCCAGATGCTTCCATGCTGCATTTCAACCAAACCCTTACAGATGCTGAGCCCCAGGCCGACCCCTCTGTATTGACCGGTGATTGAGGTATCAAGCTGTCTGAATTTATCAAAGAGTTTACCACGATCCCTTTTCCTGATTCCGATTCCCGTATCTGAAATACACACCTCAACGAATCGAGGTGGCTGGTCCCCTTCAGTTCCTATTTCAGAGGGCCTGGCGCTTACGGTTATGCGGCCTTCCGCGGTAAATTTTACGGCATTATCCAGCAGGTTTGTTACTACCTGCCTGACCTTATCGCGGTCCGCGTAAGCTAAGGGTAATTTTTGATCAAGCTCAACATCTATCTTCAATCCCTTGTTGTTGATCAATGGCTCAAGGGCGGAGATGGTCTCTTGGACAATTTCCCCAATATCGACTTCCTCCAAGTCTAATTCAAGCCTTCCGGACTCAATCCTAGACATGTCCAAGACATCATTGATTAATTTGAGCAGTAGTTTTGCATTCTTGTGCACTTTTGTGAGGCTTTTCTCCTGCTCATCGCTAATATCCCCATCCACTCTATCCAGGAGGAGATCCGTATAGCCGATTACGGAATTGAGCGGGGTCCTGAGCTCGTGGGACATATTTGCCAGAAAGGTAGACCGTAGCTCGTCGAGTTTTTTGAGCTCTTGGTTTGCCTGTTCAAGCTCTGTTGTTTTTTGTTCCAGCTCCTCTGTTCTTCTACCTACCTGCAACTCTAAGTTCTTACTGAACGAAGAGATTTTCTCATACATCTCCCTCATATTTCGTACCATATGTATCAGGGAATCGCCCAACTGGACGATTTCATCGCCTAAATTCCTCTGATACACCATGCACTTGCGACAACCCTCCAGCTTTTCCGGGAATACTCCCGAAGGCTCTCCCCTATGCTGGGTACCATCGAGAAACCAGCACATCACGTTTGACTCTCCGTGCGCCGGGCATTCAATCTTATCGCAACCCTCCATCTCCCAACAGCTCACCTTTTCACCGAGATCTAATTTGACATCGAGATTCCCACGGCTCACTTCCTCTGCAAACTCAGTGACTTTCAAAATAGGGTGAGTGATGTGTTTCGATAACCATCGAATGAGAAAAAACGCCACGATGATGAGGGAAATTCCTCCCAAGGTTATCTCTCGATTCCGGAGCGAGGCTATTCTCTCCTCTATGGGTCCCCAGTTTATTCCTACCGTGAACACCCCTAAATAAGTCTTTTCACTTCCATGACACTTGAAACAGGCCTTCTCATTGGGAATGGGAATGGCATGAGAAAATACCTTCTTTCCCCTGTGGAACTCCAAACCCTTGACTAAGACATTGTTGCGTAAGGAATTAATGGTGATCTCAGACTCGTTCACCTTACCTATGTTATCGGGATCGCTACTGTATCGGATGATCCCCTTGGGATCACAGAGCTTCACCACCTCGAGATGCTCCAGCAAGCCCACCTTCTGCAATATGGCCTGCACATCCTCCATCTCACCGTCAAGCATGGGATACTCTATCCCCTTCATCACTGCAGCGCTGATATCGAATGCCCTCTCTTCCTGCTTCTCCAGGTGGAATCGTATCCGTGTCGTTGCATCATAGTAGGTAAAGGAGCCTATCACCAAAACCAGGATGAGGGTTACCCAGAGAATGATCTTGGCTCGCAGGCTGCGAAGCAGCCCTCCCCTGCCTAATCCGCGCACAAGGGATAGGAATTTGTTTTTCTGGTTTTCCATCAATACCCCATGTGCTTATGCTGGTAATGACAGGAAGTGCAAACATTCCTGGGGATACTCAAGGTTCTTAGATGTTCCTCTACGGTAGGTGCCTTGACATGCAGGCTCGCCGGGCCGTGGCAAGCCTCGCATTGGATATTCTTCATATGGGGTGTCTTTTCTACACTTTCAAAACCACCTTCCTTGCCGTATCCCGTCGTGTGGCAGGGAAGACACTCAGGATCGTGTTCCTTGCCTCTCATCTCCAGTATGCGGAAGTTCCTTGAGTACTTCCATTCGGAGTATGCCTTTACATGTTCCGGGTGGCATGTCTTACATCTAGCCATCCCTACAAAGACCGCTTCTTCCTTTTCCTTCTCAGCAAAGGCAGGAAAAATCTGAAATCGAATTGTGACACACAGGCACACAACACCGACAAGAAGAATAGACCTTTTGACACGACCTTTCATCGCTGCCCCCATGATATCCTATCGATTCAACGGATTGTTTCAGGTTTTGCTTGCTGAAGGGCTCTCCCGTTTTCGTGACTGTCTGTACTCATTACACCTGTTCTTCGAGGCCTAAAAGCTGAAATAATTTCGTTGCTTTGAAATATGTTCTCCCTGTAAAGCTTGGTACATCAGGGGTTCCACATTCGGGCTTGCCCTCATGGATTGCTCTGACTGCACGCACTAAGGAACCAGCAAGGTTGGCAATTCCGATAACTCCGCTAACTCCTGGGAAACACTTCTCAACCATCTCGCCTGCCACGAGCTCTTGCGAGTTGTACCTGCGGCAATGAGCGTGGCTTCATATTCCCGGGCTGCATTTTGAATCTGGTTGACATCGCCGATGTAGAGATGAGCTTCCGCGTCTATTCCTTCACTATTTAAGGCACTGCATAATTCATCAAGCCTTCTCCTATGATCTCTCTCCATTTTCTGAAGCCCTCTTCTCCCCAAACCCTCTATGCCCTTCTCGGTTACGACCTGGGCTACCAGTAGCTTTTTGACGGTGCTTTTGAGGCCTACCAAAAACTCGAGCGCCCTCGTAGCTGGAGGTGACCAATCCATTGCCAGAAGTGGCCTCTCGAACAGCTTGTCACTCCCCCTCGCAGACTCAGCCTTGTACTTGTGGATCAGGACCGGCGCAGGGGTTTTTCGAAGAAACTCGATTGTCTTGGAATCTACATAGAGTTTCTCCATTTTGCCTCTTTTTTGGCGATTGATTACCACAAGGTCTACTCCCTCGTCTTTTGCAGCTTCCAGAATCTTACCAACCGTATCCCCCACAACGATATACGATCCACACTCCATGCCCTCCTCGTACAGGCTTTGCGCCCAGTCAACAAATCGGACTTCTGCCATTGCCATGAGCCTCGCTTTTTCCTCCTTTGTATAATAGCCTACCTTGCGCTCTATCACATGCAGGAGCACCACGTGGTCGAGACCCACCTCCCTCAATCCCATTAACGATTGTAAGGCATCAAACCACAATCCCTCGAAATCGGTTACAAAGAGCATCTTTCTGATTTCCATACATTGTCCCCCTTTTAGAACCTATTCACAGAACCTGGAATCCGAAAAAAGCGTTATCGATTATTGCTTTTACTCCGCAGAACAATAATGAGCATCTGTTCTGCTTGACTTGCCACTATTAAGGGATATGGATATCTTTTTTTGCACTTCACCCTGTTGAATACCCGTTTTCAAGTACCGATGGAGGAATAACAAGCTCCTATTCAACAGGGCGGGCTAGGCAGGTGCTTTGAGCCTGCTCCTTCCCGATGATCCAGGCGGGCGCCTGCCGCCTACTAAGCCCTCTAGATCTAAAGAGGTGGGAATCACCTTTAAAGCAGCACGCCTCCGGCCCAGACCTGGCACGATAAAACTTTGGTTAGATCCACACATACCCATGAAGTTGCGAAACAGGATCGTATTCCCGTGTCGTCGCGCCAGGGCAGGCCGCCTCCATCTGCAGCATAAGCGAGCATAACAGCATGGGCTTCTTCGGTGTCAAAAAAAGACATCCATATCCCTTGTGCCAGCGTAGTTACGGAACTAAAGCAATAATCGAAAAACGTTTTCTCAGTACCTGTACGTAATAAAGATCACCCCGTTCCGTGGGTTTAGAAAACAAAGTGGATCAGAGCAAAAGCAAAGAGCAGTATAATGGCCACGAGGAC
The DNA here is from genome assembly GCA_035527895.1 of Desulfatiglandales bacterium. Classification (GTDB taxonomy): domain Bacteria; phylum Desulfobacterota; class DSM-4660; order Desulfatiglandales; family B25-G16; genus JADFWK01. The sequence goes on along the minus strand of DATKZQ010000049.1, from coordinate 53,957 downwards.
CCCCACGCCGATGGGTCTTCTGTAGAGATTTTCGTCATACGTCTCATCGGAGGAATAACCGCTCACATATCTCAGCCCTTGGGTAATTCTGAGATAGGCGTATGCCACCGGTATCTCAAGGATCATCATGGGGTTCCTGGCAACACGAGTAATTACATCTACCGCCCTGGATGAGGACAGCTGCAATCTGGACCGTAATCTGCTCAACGGGACGATACACACCCATATGAGACCTCGTCCTCCCATGCGATAGAAATAGTCAAAATCCAGAATGGTCGCGCTGTGAGGCGTGAACATTTCCTTGGCTACCATAAAAACAAGGCCCGCTACCATAAAAAGCTGGATGACCCCCATGATGTGGGATAAGGTGAAGGGATGATAGTGCACAACGCTGTAGGGAAGTACGTCAAAGAGCGCTTGAGGGTAAAGACCAACAAACACACAGGCAAAAGCGGTCAAGCCCATGGCCAGTTGCATATTAAGGGGGGCCTCCTTGGACTTTATCTCAGGGTTTTCCGCAAAGAAACCAAAGTAACAGAGTTTTGCAAAGGAAAGAAATGTTCCCACGGATGCCAGGATCAACATCAGCTCCAGGAAGGGCTTATGAACCTCTGCGGCGGAGGATATAACCATCCCCTTACTTACAAATCCGTTAAATCCCGGTGCCCCGGAAATGGAAAGGGCGGCTATAACACAGGCAATGCAGGTAACAGGCATAAACCTCGCTAAGCCTCCCATCTCGGTCAGCTTTCTTTTCCCCGTCATATAGAGAACCGACCCCATACACATAAACAGGAGAGCCTTATACAGGATATGATTAAAGACATGCGCTATCCCACCGTTTACGCCGAGTTCCGTTCCCACTCCCACGCCGGCAACCATGTACCCAACTTGACTTACGATATGATAGGAAAGGAGTCGTCTGGCATCATTCTGAAGGAGCGCAAAAACCACACCATACACCGCCATGATCCCGCCCATGTAGGCCACGAAATCACCGCCTGCAAAACACCTGGCCAATACATAGACACCTGTCTTCGTGGTATAAACCGAGAGAAAAACACTTCCCGTAAAGGTCCCTTCAGGGTAAGCATCCGGTAACCAGGTGTGGAGAGGAATAAAACACGCGTTGAGTCCAAACCCGAAAAGAATAAGCCAATAGGCAATGCCCGGCTCCAGGCGGCCCACCCCGATATCGCCGCTACTGCCGATATAGATTATGATACCAACCAAGAGGCAGCACCCGCCAAAGAGGTGCATAAGGATATACCGAAAGCCGGCATTGAGAGACTCCTTGTCCTTTTGATACCATATGAGAAACACGGATGAGACAGCCATAATCTCCCAAAAGGCAAAGAGGCTGAAGAAGTCCCCGGCAAAAACCACCCCTAAAGAGCTGCCCACATACAGGTAGGCTGCTATATGCTGGCCATCCTCTTTTATGTGCAGACAATACAGTACGGCCAGAAACCCTATCATGACAAATATATACGCTACCACCAGACTCAGTCTATCAACCCTGCAGAAGATGAGTTCATATCCCAGAAAGTGGTATGTCCAGCTTGTGCCTTGATTGAGATGGAGAAGATTCAAAAAGGCTACGGCGGGGACCGCGAGAAGGTAGAACTGCTTGAGCTTCCCTCTCAACAGGGGGATCAGCAGTGCCCCGAGGATAAATATAAAGGCAGGCGGAACGGCCTTAATCATAGAAACCCTCCTTTTTTCGGGCGAAGGAAGCCAGTATCCGTGTGGCCACTATCAGGAGACAGGTCCCCAGGGCTCCAAAACCTGCATCAATCGAGGGTATCTTGTGCCATAAAAAGACGACGTGCTCGGGTTTGATGAACAATCCGGTAAGCACACTTAAGACGGTCAACACTACGAATAGCCTTTTAAGCATCTTTTGCATATGTCCCACCTTTATGAGATCAAAGCAGCCAACACTACGGTTAAAGTCAGTTCGCTTCGTTCATAACCGGAACCCCCCCGGGCGCGGCTGGAAAGTTGGAATGATGGGCTCTGAGGAAGAAGATTATCAGTAACACTTTACCTCTTTGAAATTAATCTTAAGCCGAGCATGGAGATATCTTTTTTTGTCTCTGTCCTCCCATGGTTCAGAGCAGTGGGCGTTTCAAAACGGCGCACACAGGCTGGCACCTTAGTGCTAAGGCTTATGGGGCGGTGCGCCGGTTTGAAACGGCCCTGTACGGGGCCTTGTTTAGAGGGCAGAGCAAAAAAAGATATTCCCATGCTCGGTTCCCTGGGTTCCGTTACGAATAGCCACCGGGCATTAGCAGATGGACAGGAGCGCCACCTTTTCAAAGAGCTAAAGTGTTACGATTATCAGAATCCACGTCTTCCGCTTTTACCATCCCTACTCCATGTGCAAGGCGGCGGATAGCCGTTCAGATGAGATGCCGTTATTTCGCACTATTACAGGAATTCGGAGGTATTCAATAACGCACTATAACCTCGCCGGGCCATTCTTTCGTAACAAAGCCACTGCCCATGGTGGCCTTTTCTTCGCATTAACGCAATCTGATAAAATAGATCAGGCCATAGAGAAACAAGAGGGCTATCGCGAGAAAAACACCGAGACCTATCGGTCTTCGGTACACGTCTTTATCATAAGCCATTTTCCTTGCTGCAGCAAGCCTGGATTCCAATTCCTTCAGCTCAGCCAGCCTATCCTCGGACAGTCCGGAGACGTGGTAGAGCCCATTGATAACCTTCAGGTAGATATACCGTACCCCTATCTCAGGCAGTAAAATGGGGTTTTTGCTCAGACTTACAGTGTTAGCTACCACTCGGGAAACCAGACCCTGTAGCCCCAATCTGAGGTTCTGCAAGGGATGAGCCACGAACCAGAGGAAAAGCATGCCTGGTTTTCTGTAGAACCAGTCTGTGTCAACGCTGATGGTGGCTTCACCGCCGAGCTTGTCTATGTATAGCCAAAACGCGGCAGCCGTAAGCAGCAATAGCTGCATCATGCCAACTACATGAAGGGACGTGTAGGGCTGATAATGGACGGGATAGGGGAGAATAGTATAGAGAATCTTGGGGTAAACGCCTGTAAGGATGCACAAAAAGGCGGCCATGCCCATGGCTATCAGCATATTCAGGGGGGGCTCTTTGGCCTCCAGTTCCTCTACCTTTTCTCCCTCAGGTGCCCTGCCGAACCAGGTACCGTAAGGAAGCTTGAGGCCTGTATGGAGGAATGTCCCTATGGAGGCCAGGTGCAATAACAGGTATATGACGGGCCTGTGGAGCTCACCGGCTGCGGCAACAACCATGGTTTTGCTTATAAACCCGTTAAAAAGCGGTACTGCGGAGATAGAAAAAGCGCCTATCATGTAAAGGGAGAGGCATATCGGCATTTGCTTGTATAGGTCTCTTCCCTGTAGCTCGGTGAGCTTTCTTCTCCCTGTCACGTGAATTACCGCTGCCACCCCCATGAAAAGCAGGGCCTTATACAAAATGTGGCAAAAGGCATGGGCGGTAGAGCCATTCATGGACATCTCGGTTCCCAGCCCTACCCCGCATACCATATAGCCCACCTGGCTGATGATATGGTAGGCAAGGAGCCTTCTGATATCATTTTCAAGTACAGCATAGACCACCCCATATACCGCCATGATGGCCCCCAGCCAAACGAGCAGCTCTAAACCGGGAAAGGCCCTCAAGAGCACATATACAGCACTCTTGGTGGTAAAGGCGGTTAAGAATACGCTCCCGGTAACCGTTGCCTCCGGGTAGGCATCGGAAAGCCAGGCATGAAAAGGGGGCACAGCGGCATTGATGATGAAACCAAGGAGTATGAGTTGGGAGGCAAGCCCTCCATATTCAACAAACCCAAAATGGGTGGACCCTGTATCTGCCACGTGTATGATAATCCCGGCCAACAGAACACAACCGCCGAAAAGGTGAACCATGATGTACCTGAATCCGGCGTCGAGGGCGGCTGTATCTCTTTGGTACCAAATCAGGAATACGGAACCGATGGCCATGATCTCCCAAAACACAAACAAGGTAAAAAGATCGCCGGCAAAGGTAACCCCTAGGGTGCTCCCTATATACAGAAAGGCGGCCATATGCTGCCCGGTTTCCCTTACGTGGAGGGCATAAACCATACCCAAAAAAGCCATGATGACAAACACGTATCCAAAGCATAAGGATAGTTTATCCACCCTTCCGAAGATGAGCTCATAGCCCAAGAAATGGTAGTTCCAGTATGTGCCTTGTGCCATGTAGATAAGGTCGAGAAACGCGAGGCATGGTGTTAGAAGCTGGACTACCTGTTTCAGCCGTCTCTCTCTCAGCAAAGGAAGCAGGATGGCACCTGCGATGAAAATGAATGCCGGTGGTACTGTATCAATCACTGTAATAGTCCTCGTCCTTCTGAAGCCAACGATGACCGAGTGCCTTAGATCCGATTACGATGAGGATACACCCTAGGAATCCAAAGACTGCATCAAATGCCGGGACCTTTTCCCACCAAAAGTGCGGATGCTCAGGCCGAAAAAACAATCCCATTACCATGCTCAGGCCTATGCTGATGAAGAGAATACTTCGTAGTGTCTTTGCCATCTACATCCCTCCCAGTATCTTCTCAGCCGCCATAGAGGCTATGTTGAAGAAATTGAAAAAGGCGTTGGGAAATACCCCCAGTATCAGTGAAATAATCGCCGTTATCACCAGGGGTACCACCATCCTTAACGGGGCCTCATCAAAATGCGGGTTGGTAGGCTCCTTAGGGCTCTTGAAAAAGGAATTATAAATTATGGGGAAAAAGTAGGCCACGTCCATCAGGGCGCTTATAAGTAAGACCAGAAGAAAGAAAACCTTATGGGCCTCAAGGCAACCCATGGCCAGATACCATTTGCTGATAAATCCGCAAATAGGTGGGATTCCTGCGACGCCCATGGCCCCAATAGCAAAGGCGCCCATAGTCAGGGGCATCTGTCTGCCAATACCATCGAGTTCACTGATATTCTCCTTATGGGTCTTTACGTAAATGGCACCGGCAACAAAGAAGAGGGTAATCTTCATGAAACCGTGGCTGCCCATATGGAATATGCTCCCGGTTATAGCGCTTGGGGTCAGTAAGGCTGCCCCCATGACGATTATGGCCAGGTTATTAATGGTGGAAAAGGCGAGTCTTCTTTTGAGATTATCCTGGGCAAGCGCGTACATGCCGGAAACAATAACGGTGAAGGAGGCGAAATAGGCCACTATGAGCCACAGGTTAAGGTCATGCAGCACCTCGGGGCCGAAGACATAGAGAATAATCCTTAAGCAGCCAAAGACACCCGCCTTAACAACGGCCACAGCGTGGAGGAGGGCACTCACAGGTGTTGGGGCTACCATCGCCGTGGGCAACCATTCATGCATGGGCATGAGCGCAGCCTTGACGCCAAAACCCAGTATAAGAGCAGAAAACAGAAATATGAGCGCAGCAGGTGAACCATGCCCCGAAAGAAAGCCGCCGGGTCTGAAGTCAAGCGTTCCTGTAAGCGTATAGATATAGATTATGGCAAATAATATGACCACACCTGCCGTAAGGGTGTAGGCAAGATACTTTCTGCCGCCCATGATCGCATCTTCTGTTTCCTTGTGGATGACCAGGGGGTAGGTAGATACTGTCAGGATTTCGTAGAACATGAAGAGGGTCAGGAGATTGCCTGCAAAGGCGATACCCATGGTTGCAGAGAGGCACAGGGCAAAATTGAAGAAATACCGTGTCTGGGCATGCTCATTCAGCCCCCTGACATAGCCTATGGAATAGACCGAGGTTGCGATCCATAGGGCAGATGCGAGAACACCAAAAAACAGGCCAAACTGGTCCACTCTGAACTGCAAAGAGACCCCTTGGGTAAGGGTGATAATCGTAAATTCCAATACACGCCCCTTTAAGACAAGGGGGACCATGGAAATAACAATAGAGAACTTGAGCACCGAAACCAGGATAGTCCAGAACTCCCTCAGGTTTCGGTGCCTCTCACCAGTGAAGATTATGAGCAGGGCCCCTACGAGGGTCACCAGAACAGCCAAAAGTGGCCTTATGGATTCAATTATCTCCATTGATCATCCGTTATTGGATCTTTAGAAATACCCAGGTACGGCAAACTGAATTACAGTAGAAATGATCTTGCCGCTAAGCACACCAAACACCATGATTCCTGCTGCTGCAACGAGGATCGGCATGAGCATGCTGAAAGGGGCCTCCTCGGTTGCGATAGCCAATTCCGAACCTCCACCGGCATGTACTTCCTCAGGCTCAAGGTATGCATGCTCTATTACCCTGAAAAAGAGGACGACATTCAAAAGGCTGCTTATGAGCAATACGGCCACAAAAACCCATTGGTTCGCATCAATTGCGCCGAGAATAAGGTACCACTTGCTGAAAAAACCACAGGTCGGCGGAATCCCGATCACCGAGAGGGCCGCAATGACGAATGCCGCCATGGTGAATGGCATCTTTCTGTGCAGATACCTCAGCTGCGGTATCTCTCTCTTGCCGTACCGGTACATGATAGCACCTACAACCAGGAAAAGAGCGAGCATCATAAAGGAATCGTTGAGTATGTGAAGTATGGCACCGGTAAGCCCGTTCCGGTTGGCAAGCCCGACTCCCAGGGCAATGTAGCCCACTTCGCTAACCAGGATATAGGTGAGCATTCTCTTTAAATCAACCTGGGCCAAGGCCATTATAGCACCGAAGAGTATGGCTCCTGCAGCCATCCAGCCAAGGATGGCAGTTGCGGGGATTAACTCTATGGAGAAATGGGGCTTGAATACCGTAAACAATACCCGTATCATCACATATGCCCCTACCTTGGTCATCAGGGGGGCAAGGAGGGCACTTACCGTTGATGGGGCATAGGTATAAGCGTCCGGAAGCCACACGTGCAGAGGGAAAAGGGCCATCTTGAGGCTCACGCCCACCATGAAAAAGGCAAAGGCAACCAACACCACCTTTGACTGATAGAGATCAGGTAACATCTGAGATAGGTCCGCCATATTAAGCGAGCCGGTGCTTATGTAAAGGTAGCCAACGCCAAGCAAGTAGAAGCAGGCGCCAATCGTCCCGAAGATCACATAATTGAAGCTGGCAAATGGTGCACCGTCTTCACCTATTGCTATAAGGGCATATCCTGCAAGGGATGCAATCTCCAAAAATACATAGAGATTAAACATATCACCGGTCACCACGATTCCTAAGAGCCCCGTTACCTGCAGGAGAAGAATGCAATAGAAGTAGACAATCTTATCGGGCAGTTCCTGCTCTACACTTCTCTTGGAAAAGACGGCCACGACCAGGCTGACAAATGATACGATCACCAGGACGAAGGCATTAAGATGATCAACTGCATACTCGATTCCCCATGGGGGGGGCCAGCCTCCGAGATGGTAGCTGATGGGTCCGCTGGTGATAACGGTATGCAAGGTTTGAAAGGATGACAGGAATGATAGTGCGAGGGCCAATAACACAATTGGATAGCAGAGGCCTTTTTTCCACCACCCCAAAAGAAGGGTAAGAAAGGCGGCTATCAGCGGAATAACAACCACTAAGACGGGAGATTGAGTAATCATCTTCGGAGCTTCAGGATTTCGTCTTCTTCCAGCGTATCGTATCTTCGGTAGATATTCATCACTATAGCCAAGGCTACTCCCAGGGTGCTAACCATGACCACTATGGCCGTAAGCATGAGCACATGGGGAAGCGGATTAATATAAGCTGCGGCGTGAACACTTTGTGCCGCGTGTCCATGGGCATGTTCAATGATCGGTAAGGTTCCTCCTCTTTTTGAAGCAGTTGAAACAAAAAAAAGGATGATCGCCGTCTGAAATATGTTTATCCCGATAATCTTCTTGATAAGGTTCTTTTTGCCAATCATGGCATAGAAGCCGATCATCATCAGGATAATATAGATCCAGTAATTGTATTTGCTCAGTATAAAATCAATCATTTCATGTTTGCTTTCTTCTTCTCTTTCTCAATACGAGAATGCAGGAAACACCGGCAGTAAAGATCACCGTTGTCTCTCCGAGCGTATCATAACCCCTGTAGTCTGCCAGCACAGAGGTAACCACGTTGGGCGTGGCTGTCTCTTCCAGGGTCTTCTCTATGTACCGTGGCGATACATGCACGCTGGCAGGAGAGTTAGGGTCTCCCCAGTCAGGCATATCCTGAGTACCAAAACACAGTAGTATGCCGGTTAGAATCACCGTCAAAAGTGCCAAGGCTCTCAATCCTTGCTCCTCCTTTTGGTCCTGCTTACCGCTGCAATGAAGAGCACGGTTCCTATGCCCGCACTCACCGAGGCCTCGGTAAAGGCAACATCAACCGCCCCCATCTCCGCCCATAAAAGGCACATAAAAAAACTATAGGCCCCCAGTATAATCACAGCGCTGAGCAGATCCTTTACGGTAATAGCGGCTATAGCGCATATGAGGACAAAGAGCAAAAGCACGAGGTCAAAGGCTGCGATCATGTTATTCTCTCCTCTCCCTCACCCATGGCTCCAAGCCGCATCTCATGGCCGCCCTGGAAATGGCATGGGTGGAGGTAGGCTGGGCAAGAAACATAAACACGGCGATAAAGATGATCTTCAAACTGGTCAGGGAAAATCCCTCGTAAATGCTGAGCCCTATCAGGCATAGGAGAACTGCCAGGGTATCCCCCTTTCCGGTTGCATGGAGGCGGCAAAAAAAATCGGGAAAGCGCAAAAGCCCGACCGTCGCAGCTACAAAGAAAAAGAAGCCTCCCACCAGAAAGGGGATGGAAGCGGCTTGATAGATATTCATTAGACCTCTCCCTTCATCTCCAGATATTTGGCGGCGGTGATGGTGCCGATAAAATTGAGTAGAGCATAGACCATGCTGATATCCACAAACATTTCCACCCTATCGTATATAAACCCCATTAACAGCAGGATAATAAGCGTCTTAGTACCAATGGCACAGATACCCGCAATCCTGTTGAGAACACCTGGCCCAAATATGCCCCTGTAAAGACACAACAAGACAAGGGTAAACAATCCCATTCCGAGATATAAGAAAAAGGTGGTCATCTGCCCCTCTCAGTCATTCCTGATCATCTTGAAGTTCTCCGCCGGTGGAGATATCAAAAAATACGGAAAACATAACGGCCATTACGGCAATTCCAACGCCAATTTCAACGCCCAGGATACCCAGGGACCGTGCCTGGGCTGGTACTACCCTTAAAACGGTAGAGAGCCTTCCGTAATCCAAGTAGTTACCCCCCAAAACAAGACAAAGCAGGCCTATGCCCGAATAGATTAACAGGCCAAAGGAACTGAAGAGGCCGGCCTTCATTTCGGACATCCTGGTTTTGGCTTCTTCAAGTCCGTGGGTAAGGAGGTAGAGGATGAAACTAGCACCCAGAATAACCCCGCCCTGAAAGCCTCCACCTGGGCTGTGATGGCCATGCATGATCACATACAGGGCATAGAGTTGGATGAATGGTATGAGCATCCTGGCTACTGTCCTGATAATGATATCATCGGTCACGCGGATCATTGTTGGTTGCTCGTTTCTGGTTTCTCGTTACTGGTTCCTCGTTGCTCGGGGTCAGAACCTCCTAACGAATGACGTGGTTTTCTGGGCCAGCCGGTCGTTTTCTTCCGGTGCGTCCTCAAAAACAGCATCACTTGTATGCCTTTATCATCGGTAGAGACAGGAGAAGCTCCTTCTCATGACACGATGTTCACGTGTTCTGCTTAAAATCATCTCACCGTCTCAGATCTATACAAACGGTTACTGGTAACGTGGTTATTTCAGTGCCCCAAATATCCGGGATACATCCAATATATCCTGAATATAGACGTGATCTGCCTCCATTAAGACATGGGCAATCTTATCCTCCATTTCTCCGGTATTGAGATCATAGGCAACCTTTTTATCAATGGCATGCACAAAGAATTCTCCTTCTCGAATATCCACGGTAATGGTGCCCGGCGTAAGGGTAATGGAATTGGCCAAGGCAACCCACGAGATATCACTTTCCAGTTTTGTGCGGAACCTTACGATCTGAGGGTCTATAGGCATCTTGGGGGATAGTGCCAGATACGCTACGTGAAGGTTGGCCGAAAAAATCTGGCCCAGAAACCAAGGTCCAGCTTGCAGAAATCTCCGGGCCCTGATCCTAAAATCCCCGAGTCTCACGTTGAAAAACAGGAGATCGTGAGACAGGTAAGCAACAAGGATAGAACAAATGATGCCAAGGGTAAGGTGAAATAGGTCAAAACGGGCTGAGAGCAGAATCCAGAATGCGAAGAGGACAAAGAAGGTTATCGTGAAGTTTCGCAGTGCTAATCTGGAACGCTGGGCGCCGGATAAAAAAGCTCTGGCCTCTCGTTTTTCTGCTAAGGATTTTGTCTCGCTGGTTAGTTTAGCGGAACTGTATAAGAGCTCACGAGCCTCATCTCTGGCCTTTTCGAGAATCTCGAAGGCCTTATCGGTGGCTTGCACCAATACCGTAACTTCCATATACCCCCCAATTGGCTGTGAGCTAAAAGCTATCTGCTACCAGGTATCAACAAGATAACGCCGGGCAAACGATTATCTTCTGGCGCAAGATACTTCCATCACAGGGTGTATCATCCAAATGCTAGTGTTTTCCGCCTTCGGCGGACAGGCACCTTAATCCTGGTCCTTACCCTATGGAATAATCAGAACAGGTACGGATGATTCCTCCACTACCCGAAAACACGCACTCCCCGAGAGGATCTCCTGAACGGGGCCCTTTGAGTTATAGCCCATCACTATGAGGGTAGCATCATAGTCCTTTGAGGCCAAGACGATCTCCGCTGCGGTCCTGCCGGCATAGATATGAGATTCAGCGTCCATGTGCTCTTCCAAACAGATCCTTCTCAACTCCTCAATCCTCTCCTTCAGTTGCCGGATGTCCTTAACAGTTGGCTTCTCATTCATGACATATACTATGTCAAGCACCCCTACGATTTCCTTCAGGCCGATAATATAAAGAAACGCCTTATTAGCTGAATCCGACCAGTTGGTTGCGAGAATGACACTGTCAAATAAGCCTCTCGTGGGGGAACCTCTTCCCGTATCATTCTCCTGAACAAGCAGTAGTGGATATCGGGTATTCCTGATCAGATCTCTGACCATACCGCCCCGAAAGAGCCTTCTCTTTTCCCTATTCAACTGAGCCACGATAAGAGATGCATGCTCCCGGTCGGCGGTCTCCAAGATCCTGGGTGGAAGCGGCGTTGATCCCTCAACCGTCCTAAGATTCACTCCCTCGTTAGATAATCTCCTTCTCAACTCCTCCGGGTCTTTCTCAGAGAGAAGAATTATCCGTTCCAGTCCAGTCTTCTTGATATCCAGGAGGCTTTCGAAAAGATCATAAGTCGGTTCACGGAGATTTGTGGCGTAAAGAAGCTTCTTTATTTCCATGGCTTAAGGTAGCTAAGTCCTTCGATTCATAAGTTCGATGACGAACTTATTCACTCAGGACTTAGTGCTGAGTGAGCAACATTTCTGTAAAAATAAGTCAAAATACGTCACCGTATTTGCGAATCGAAGCACTAAGCATCTGCTGGTATTACGAGAAGCGGCAGTTCAGACCGCTCTGCCAAGGCGTGGGAGACACTGCCAGACCATTTCTCTTTCCACACACTTGACTTCCTCGTTCCAACTACAACCATGGTAGCCCTGTGTTCGGCGGCTCCCCTTTCAATCTGCTCTGCTGTGTTGCCAATATAAAGGTGAGGTCGTGCATCAAACCTCTCCTTAGCAAAGACATCGCAGACTTCGTCCAGCCGCTTCTTGTTCTCTCTCTCAAGCTTATGGGTTTCCATCTTGGAGAGCTTTCCAATGTCTTTTTCGTTAAGGACATGGATGATCTCAACGCGCTTTACCGATCCCTTTAGGGCGAGCACATAGTCAAGGACCTTTTCTGATGAAACCGACCAATCGAGAGCCAAGACAAGTTTTTCAAATGGGTTTTCACCCACTTTTCCCGACAGTGACGCGTAGTTATAAATCAAGACTGGTTTAACCGCTCTTCTCAGAAGATCTGACGTCTCAGAGCCCGCAAAAAGCTCCCCAAGCTTACCCTTTTTGAGACGGGCGGTCACAATGAGGTCAACATGTTCAGTCTCGGCAACAGAGAGGATCTTGGGCACGACATTCCCAATGGCTATATGGGCTCCCACCTCCATACCCTCTTCAAAGAGTGTTTCTGCCCAATCAATAAACCGGATGTCAGCTATCTCTCGGAGCTTCCGTTCCTCCTGTTTGAGATAGCCGGTACCCCGCCTCATTGCTACCTTCTCTCTGTGTATCACGTGGAGGAATACCACATGATTCAGACCAGCCTTTCTGAGCCCCAACAGTGATTGCAAGGCATCGAACCATAACTCATCGAACTCGGAAACAAAAAGCATCGTGGTGATCGTCATCACAACCCCCGCATCTTCCTAACCTTGCTCAACTCAAGATCTTGTTTAGCATTTCACTCAGATCCTCGGGCTCCACTGGTTTTTCGAGATACGCCTCAGGCTCGGGCACGGTTTCATCACCAAATTCCGTCAACGCCACCTGGGACCTGAGAAACGTCCTTTTAGAAACTCCGGAGAGCATAACAACGGGGATATCTCTGAGGGACGGATCGGACTTCAGTTGATGATACATCTTTATGCCGCTCTCCTTGGGCATCAGTATATCCAGGATGATGAGGTCTGGTCGTTCCCCTCGTACCTTCTGCATCCCCTCCTCACCATCCTTTGCCAAGATAGGGATATGCCCAATTTCTTCCACGATAGTTGAGACAAATGTCCTTATATCAGCATCGTCCTCTACATTGAGAACCTTTTTGGCCATGGTCAACCCTCCATTGACTGTTAAAGGCGGTCTCACCCACCTATAGTTGCCTTCTTCTGTGCCTCCCTGTAGGGCAAGAGAATGGTGAAGCTCGTCCCTTTTCCGAGTTTAGACTCAACGGTTACAACCCCTCCGTTTTCCTTGACTATCTTCTGGGTAACCAGTAACCCTAAGCCGGTTCCCCTTTCGCCTTTTGTGCTGAAGGGTGAAGAGAAGAGGTTCTCCTTTGTCTTATTATCCATGCCAATTCCGTTATCGGCTACCTCGAATCTGATCATATGGTCTTTTTCCATCGCGGTTTTCACCGTAACCAGCCACCGTTTCTTTGCTGTGGAATCAAAGATGCAGGCGTCGATGGCATTGGAAACCAGGTTCAGCAGAGATCTGTGAATGGCCCTTGGGTCCATAACCGCTTCACCTATCCGGGGGTCAGGTTTTCTGACTATTCTAATATCGTGTTCTCTCGCCCGGCCGTCCATTAAAGCGCACACTTCCTCCACTATCTCATTGGGGAAACAATTCTCCGGTTCAGGTTTTCGCTCCTTGGAATAGGCGAGCAAATCGAGAACGAGGCCTGAAATCCTCTCCACGTTTCTCTCGATCATGGCCCAGCCGTCTTTTATCTTATCTGTGTTGTTCCTGTCAAGCGCAACGTTCAATACATAGGTGCCGCCCTTGAGTCCGTTCAGGATATTCTTGATATAGTGAGCAAGGCTTGCCACAGTCTGCCCGGTGGCCGCCAATCTCTCCGATCTGATCAACTCCTCCTGTAATCTCTTTATCTCCCTTAGATCCTGAAAGAAGCCAACGCTGCCTACCACCTCGTCTTCTCCGTAGAGAATAGAGCCCGAGAACCGGGCAGGCACGGTCTCTCCGTCCCTGGGAACAATAGACACCTCTCGCCACTCTGATAGATCCACCTGACCGCCCTTTTCTAACCCTGCCGCGAACTGCGAAACCAACTCCTGCGGATAGAGGTATTCGATATTCACTTTTCGTATAATCTCAGAGCGGGCGTACCCGAATATCTTTTCCGCACCTTGATTATAGATGACAACAGTCCCCTTCTCATCAGTGGCGATGATGGCATCATTGGATGTGGTAATGAGTTTGTTTTGGAACTCAGACCTCCTCTTGACCTCCTCGGTAGCAATTTGCACCATGTTCTCGAGGTCGTCCGTGTATGACTTAAGCTTATTCTTTATGGCTATTCTCTGTTCAGCTCTTTTCAGGGCTACTGAAAGTGCATCATCCTTTATCGGCTTGTTCAGGAAATCAGAGGCATCAAGCTTGAGAGCTTCTACAGCCAGATCCATATCCCCATGACCGGTAATCATTATGACCTCGGCATCGGGATTGAGGTCCTTTATCCGCTTTAGCACTTCGATCCCATCCGTGCCCGGCATCTTAATATCGGTTAATACTATAGAAGGAGATTCACCCTTGAACGTCTCAATGCCCTCCTCACCTCCGGGAGCCGTTAATACCTCATACCCGTCGCTCGACAGGGAAAGGGTGAGCATCCTTCTGATCCCTTCTTCATCATCTATGATGAGGAGTTTGGACATCTGTATATCCCGATAGAGTTTACAAGGTTCAAGGTTCAAGGTTGATGACTTCGTAAAAAGTCGGAAATGACCATTTTCCGTCATTCCGGCGAATCCCGGATCGGGGTCCGGGACAGGCGCCGGAATCCAGTCTTTTCAGTTAGTTACAGAGGTCCTGGACTCCGGTTTTCACCGGAGTGACGACTTTTTACGAGACCATCAAGGTTCAGGGTTCAGGGTTTTGCCAGAGTTGGAATTTCCTGTTAAGCATACGCCCAATCTCTCAATGGCATAACCTGCGAGTTGCAGGGTATTTTCTGCCCCCTGAAAGCTGACCCCCGTTAGCTGTTACACTATTCTGCAGAAGGAAACTTCAGGGTGAAGGTAGTACCCGCATCTACCTCACTTCTAACCTCTATTGTTCCGCCGTAGTCACTTATGATGCGGTAGCTGATGCTCATGCCCAATCCCGTGCCCTGGCCTACCTCTCTGGTCGTAAAAAAAGGTTCAAATATCTTATCGATTATTTCCTTTGGAATTCCCTTACCGGTGTCGGATACTGATACCACAACGCGACCATCTGCGGAAAAGGTTTTTATCCTGAGCAATCTACGCCACTTCCTGTCTCCCCAACGAAGGCCTTTATCGTCCATGGCATACATGGCATTGGTGACCAAATTGATAAACACCTGCTCCAACCTGTTGTGATCCGCCATAATAGGGGGCACAAGCGGGTCAAGATCAAGTTCGACCTCTATCTGATGGACCCTTAATTGCTGGCCCAGAACCTTGAACACGTCCTCAATGGGTTCGTTTATGTTGAGCCTGGTACGGGTGAGGTCAGATTGCCTGGCGAAGTCTCTCATATGCTTAATTACCTTCGATGCCCTGTTAACATGGCTATCGATTTCCTCGGCAACGGTCTTTAGATCATCCTTTGAGATCTCTTCTCCCCTTCTAATCTTCTTTAAAAAGAAATCACTTGCAACCTGGATCACATTCAGGGGCTGTGTTAACTCATGGGCCATTCCCGAGGCGAGGGTGCCGAGCGTAGCAAGTTTACTGGCCTGTATTAATTGGGCCTCCTTTTCAACATCCTCATTAATATCGGTTGTCGTGGCTATGAGACAATCCGTGCCCATATGCACGGCGTGACAGGCTACGATATTTACATAGAACGGGTCTCCTACCTTCCTGATATGTCTCCTCCTGGGATAAAACCCGCATTGATGATTGGTAAGCCCCTGCAAACCGTATTCAAGCTCCGCATCCTTTTCGTGGAGGAGATCCAAGAAGCTCACTTTTAGCAATGCCTCCTTTGATCGCCGGTAACACTCAATGGCAGTTGCATTGACATCGACGATCTTGAAGTTCTTCTGGTCTATAATAAAGATAGAGTTGGGGGCGTTATCAAAGAGGGTCTTGTATTTGGCCTCCGATCTCCGTAGCTCCTCATTCAGCTTCCTGAGTTCGCCGGTCCGTTCCTCCACCCGTGTCTCCAGCTCATCGTGGGCCCTCTGCAATGCCTCCTGGGCCTGCTTGCGCTCCGTCGTATCCCACAAGGTTTCAATAGAGCCAACGGTCTTCCCGTCAGCATCCTTTATAGGCGCGGCCGTAAAGAAGAGCCACCTCCCCTTTTCTCCTATATGAGGAAAGAATTCTTCCGCTTCATAGGCCCCTTCAATAAGGGCTGATTTCCGCCATCCATGGCCATAGTATCCCCGTATCTTTTCCTCATCCATATCATCGACGATAACGTCAGCCATGACCGGTCTCTCTTTTGCCCTGAAAGGCAGCCACTGTCTGTTCGTGCCCACGATCTCATCAGCCTTGTGCCCCGTCAACTTCTCGATGGCTTTGTTCCAATGCGTAACGATATGGTCTTTGTTGATAACAAACGTGGGGATGGTATTGCCCTGGATTATTTGCGACAAGGCTCGCTCTCGCTCGACAAGCTCCCGCTCCACACTCTGCAAATGCCTCGTCCTCTCCTCAACGATCTTTGCTAGCTGCTGAGAATAGAGATCAACCTCCGTCTCTATCTTTTGTGGCTCGCCGACGTGTTGCCGTAACTCACGCTTAATCCTCACCCGTTCTTCCTCGATCTGGAGAAAATCCCAGACCGACATAGCCTCGAAATGATCGATCAATCTGGCTTGCGCTGGTTTAGTGGCCTTAAGCTCTTCAAGAACCCTGTTGTCACCTGTCAGCTCGATGAGCACATTGAGCCCATCAAGTCCGTAGAGCTCCCGGTAATCATCGGTGGTGAATATCCCTTTCTCCCGGGCATATAGCAGCCCCTCAGCCGTGTCATCGATTTCTGCTACCCCAAGGATGTTGATCTTATAGTCTGAAAAATCCTCTCCCAGGATTATCTTCAAAATCGCCTTGCACACCCTTCCGCCACCCACAATGCCGATGTTGGAGTTCTCTAGGATTTCTTTCATCGCATCCCTTACTCAATAATATAAGATTTGATCTGCCTCGATCATGAGTTTGCACGCCTCGTACAGATTGATCGGCTCGATAAAGTCCTCTATGTTGGACTTATCCTCGATCGATTCTGCAAACCCCTCGAGGACATGGTAGGTGCCGCACGATACGATAGAGATCTCCATCTTATCTCTCTCAAAGCGCGCCAACTGTTCCAGGTGAACAGGCAGCTTTTCTGCCTTCAGGCCCTCAAACTGAGAAGCGGTTAATTCTCTTACCTCAGCCGTTAGGGTAAATCCTGCCAGGGTACCTTTCTTCGTCATGGCAACAGCCTGGGGGCCATACATTATGGTTACCTTTTTCACCTTGTAGTACTTCCTCGCTACCCAGGCCAGGGTAAATGCCTCATAATGGTTAAACCTCTTCTCAGGTCCTGAGTTTATGACAATAAGGATATCGTTTGCCACCGTCATTATTTTTCCCCCCTCCTCTTTCAACAGTTAATGAACCACCCTGCAGCAAGCTGCAGGGTATCCAATGTCAAAGTCCCCTCCCTGAATGGGAGGGGATAAAGGGGAGGGTGACCAGACATTTTATCACCCCCACCTAACCTCCCCCATCAAGGGGGAGGTACTATGTCGTAACCCTGCAGCAAGACTTCGGCGAACTCAGTCGAGCCGCCGCAGGGAATTATCAAGTTAAAGTCCGTGGTACGTTACTTCCTTCCGCGGGAAGATCATCTATAGCTATATCTCAGGTCACTGGTGAGTAAAAGGCAACAGTGCGCGGTTCGTCTTTTGCTGAAGTGTTCGATGTTTTGGTCCTTTTTCTAATTCGATTATTGCTTTACCTCGCAAACTACGCTGTCCCAAGGGATATGGATGTCTTTTTTTGACACCGAAAAAGCCCATGCTGTTATGCTCGCATATGCTGCAGATAGAGGCGGGCGTGCTGCTTTAAAGGTGACTCCCACGTCTCTAAATCTATAGCGCTTAGGTGGGGGCAGGCGCCCGCCTGGATCATCGGGAAAGAGCAGGCTGAAAGCACCTGCCCAGTTCGGTGCAAAAAAAGATATCCATATCCCTCACGATTGCCATATCAAACTGAACAAATGCTCATCCTTATGCTGCGGGGTGAAAGCAATAATCGAACTATCTAAATAACAAACAATGACAGGCAGGGCCGATAGTCCCCTCGCTCATTTCGAGAAGAAAGTATAGTATCATAGCGTTTTCCTGTCAAGCGCGGGGCCGGATAGCACCTTTCTCAAAAACTGCCCGGTATAGGACTCCTTGATTGCGGCGATCTGTTCAGGTGTGCCGGTCCCCACAACCGTGCCGCCTCTATCCCCTCCCTCTGGCCCTAAATCGATAATGTAATCGGCGCACTTAATGACATCCATGTTGTGCTCAATCACCACGACAGTGTTTTGCAGATCAACGAGATGATTGAGCACCTCCAGGAGTTTATGTATGTCGGCAAAATGGAGGCCCGTGGTAGGCTCATCCAAGAGATACAGGGTCCTTCCGGTATTCTTTTTTGCCAACTCTTTGGCCAGCTTAATCCTCTGGGCTTCACCCCCGGAAAGGGTGGTGGCAGCCTGCCCCAGCTTTACATATCCAAGGCCAACGTTAAACAGCGTCTCGAGTTTACCCCTGATTTGCGGGATGGCAGAAAAAAACAGCATGGCTTCTTTCACAGTCATGTTGAGCACATCTGCAATATTCTTGCCCCGGTACCGTATCTCAAGGGTATCCCGATTGTATCTCAGTCCCTTGCAAACATCACAGGTAACATACACATCGGGCAGGAAATGCATCTCAATCTTGATAATGCCATCACCCTTGCAAGCCTCGCACCTTCCTCCCTCAACGTTAAAACTGAATCTGCCCGATCTGTGTCCCCTGACCTTTGACTCAGGCAACTGGGCGAAAAGGTCCCGGATATGACTGAATACCCCGGTGTAGGTAGCCGGATTAGACCGGGGGGTCCTTCCGATAGGACTCTGATCGATGTTTATCACCTTGTCCAGATACTCTATCCCCCGTATGCGGCTCACCTTGCCGACCCGTTCCTTTGAGCGGTAAAGCCTTTGCGCCAGGGCAGGATACAAGATCTGGTTGATCAAGCTGCTCTTGCCGGAACCCGATACGCCGCTAATGCAGGTAAAGGCTCCCAGGGGAATAGCAACGTCAATCTCTTTGAGGTTATTCTCCGCAGCTCCCTCGATAACCACTTCTTTGCCGTTCCCTTTCCTTCTCTTTTTCGGAGTTGGAATAGATAGCCTTCCTGAAAGGTACTGGCCCGTCAGTGATCCCCCATTCTTGATCAGTTCCTCAGGCCTTCCGGCAAATACAACCTGACCGCCCATCTGGCCGGCCCCCGGTCCCATATCTATGATGTAGTCGCCTGAGAGAATGGTTTCCGGATCATGCTCTACCACCAGCACTGTATTACCCAATTCCTTCAGTCGTTTGAGGGTCTGCAGAAGCTTGGTATTGTCCCGATGGTGCAATCCGATACTTGGTTCGTCCAACACATACAGTACGCCCGATAGACCTGATCCGATCTGGGTGGCCAGCCTGATTCGCATCTCCTCCCCGCCTGACAGGGTGGCGGTTGATCGATCGACCGAGATATAGTCAAGTCCTACGCTACCCAAAAACCCAAGCCTCCTGGTAATCTCTTTTAGTATTCGACGACCGATTATTTCCTCCTTTTCAGTGGGCCGGAGCCTTTCAAAATAGTCGAGGGCCCTGTCAATGGAAAATGAGGTTATCTGAGCAATGGATTTCCCATCTATTTTGACGGCAAGGCTCTCAGGACGCAATCTTGCTCCCCGGCATTGCGGACAGGGCCTGACATTCATGAACCGCTCTATCTCTTCCCTGGAAACGGGGGAATTGGTTGCATGATATCTCCTGTTCAGATTTGGTATGACGCCCTCAAAAGGCCTTTTGTAAGAATGGCGCCTATCATCTCGATCGAAGGAGAAACTGATCTCTTCTTCTCCTGAACCGTAGAGCAGGGCTTTTTGGACATGCCCGGGAAGTCTGCTGAAAGGTGTATATATGTCTACCTCGTAGTGGCGGGTTATGGAGTCCAGCATCTGTTGAAAATACAGCGAGTTTCTGTTGGCCCACGGTGCAACTGCCCCCTCCCGTATGGACAGATCCGGATCCGGGACGATGAGGTCGGGATCAAAATACATCTTGGTCCCGAGCCCGCCACATTCGGTGCATGCCCCGAGGGGGTTGTTAAAGGAGAACATCTGGGGGGTTAACGGCGGAAAACTGGAGCCGCACTGTGGACATGATGCCTTTTGGCTGAAGAGATACTCCCTCCCGCCTATAAGATCCACAAGGGCCAGGCCGTCCGATAAGGTAAGGGCCAGCTCTAAGGAATCGGTCAGCCTTCTTTTTATGGTTTTGTTTATAACCAAGCGATCAACGACTACCCGAATGGTGTGCTTCTTGTTTTTGTCCAGCCTGATATCAGAGTCAAGGAGCATGGTCTCTCCGTCAACTTGAACCCTCACAAAGCCTTCCTTTCTCAAGCGCTCAAAGAGTTGGATGTGTTCTCCCTTTCTAACCTGCACAACAGGGGCTAGAATCTGGATCTTGCTTCCTTCCTCGAACTCCATGACCTGGTCAACAACCTGTTGAACAGACTGGGATACAATGGGTATGTCACAGTGCGGACAATAGGGATGCCCGATCCGGGCAAAGAGAAGTCGCAAGTAGTCGTAGATCTCGGTAACCGTGCCTACCGTTGACCTGGGGTTCTTGCTGGTTGACCGGTGTTGAATTGAGATAGCGGGAGAAAGCCCCTCAATGGAATCTACATCCGGTTTGTCCATCTGTTCCAAAAACTGTCTGGCATAGGTGGACAGTGATTCCACATACCGCCGCTGGCCCTCTGCATAGATCGTATCAAAGGCAAGGGTTGATTTTCCAGAACCAGACACCCCGGTTATGACCACCAATTTGTTCCTGGGGATAGCAACATCTATGTTCTTCAGATTATGCTGTCTGGCTCCCCTTATGACTATTTCATTGAGAGACATGGGTATTAGTTGTTCGTTCCTTGTTACTTGTTGCTCGTTACTCGTTACTGGTTACAAAATCGCTTCACGATCTTATAGAGCGTGGCTTTGCCACAATAAACCACCCTGTAGCCTCGCTGAAAGCTGGACAGGGCATCCACTATCAAACTTCCCCTCCCTTGATGGGAGGGGATAAAGGGGAGGGTGAACCGAGATTTTTCCCCCCTTAAAAGGTCATGTTTCCGTTATTTTCGTCATGCCGGACTTGATCCAGCATCCAGTAAATTCAACATGCTATGGAGACGGCGATCGGGCAAAAGATCTCAGCCCTTCGGGCACGGCCTGCTACACACAAAGGGCCTACGCGAAGCGTGAGGTCTTTCCCTTTTCTGTCGTCCCTGTCCCGTGGAATGCGAAGCCCATTCCACTGGGATCAGCAGAAAAGGGAAAAAACTTACTCCTCTGCGATCTCTGCGCCTCTAGTCTCCACAGATATCTGCGGGGACGGGCGGTGAGATATTGGCTTTAGCCTTGTGCCTTTCGCCTTGCGCCTACAATTTTCGCAGCCGTCTTGATTGCGGCTATGAGGCTGGATGGATCGGCGACCCCCTTTCCAGCGATATCATAGGCCGTGCCGTGGTCAACAGAGGTTCGTATAATAGGGAGACCGAGGCTTATATTCACCGCGTCGGAGAAGTGAAGCAATTTAAGCGGAATGAGCCCCTGATCATGATACATGGCAACAACCGCATCATATCTGCCGATGCTTGCATGGTAAAAGATGGTATCGGCCGGAAATGGCCCATCAATCGGCAAACCGCTGTCTCTGGCAGCCTCCACTGCCGGACCTACTATCGTCTTATCTTCCGGACCAAAAAGGCCTGCCTCCCCTGCATGAGGATTCAAGGAAGCTACGGCAACCCTCGGTTTCTCGATACCAAAGTCCCTCTCCAAGGAGCGGTACGTTATACTGATCGTCTTTACGATCAAATCCTTGTTTAACCTCCCGGGAACTTCTCGTAATGCACAATGGACCGTTACCAGGGATACTCTGAGCTTGTCACCTGCCAGCATCATCACGCAGTGCTGCGTACCGGTAAGGTGGGCCAGCAGCTCAGTATGCCCTTCGAACTGATACCCGGCCTGGTGCATAAGCTCTTTACTGATGGGGCAGGTGACCATAGCCGATACTTGCCGGCCTGCGGTAAGCTCCACAGCCTTCAATACATAGTCAATCATGGCCTTCCCACCAGCCTTCGTGGGCTGCCCCGGTAAGCAGGAGTCTGCCCTGAGCTCTGAGACCGGTATCACCTCGATGAGCCCTTGCCTCCCGGTAGTCTCAGAAGGAGTTGAAATTCCTTGAAAGGAGAGGGACCCAATGCCCTTGGAACCCATTTTGAGACATCCTATATCTCCCAGCACAAGAGGCCTGCAAACCCGATAAACATCAGGCATGAGCAAGGCCTTGGCGATGATCTCAGGACCTATCCCTGCCGGATCACCCATGGTAATGGCAATAAGGGGAAGATCACGCATTGAAATTTTCTACACTCCTATCATGATGGTCTCGTAAAAAGTCCTTTAATCGTCATGCCGGACTTGATCCGGCATCCAGAACCAATTGAATTTACTGGATTCCGGCGCCTGTCCCGGACCCCGATCCGGGATTCGCCGGAATGACAGAAAAATGGAAAAAACGACTTTTTACGAGTTTGTCTATCATAGTAACCTTTATTTATTCCCCCCTTCTTGAGTTCCTGTCAATAAAAATGAGACCTGGGTTGACCGGTTCACCGTTCACGGTTCCCGGTTGAAATGCCCTAACCGGGTGTGGAGCCCCGCGGGCAAGCCCGCCATAATTCTGGCGGGCAAGCCCGTGGCTTTCTGCCATGCTCACCAGCGCATTTCTTTCAGGTATACCCCTAAGGGAAAGCGCCGGGGTCACGTGCTGAAAAGAAGCTTGAAAGGAGTTTATCATTTCAGCGGCTCGGAATTTCACCTTGAATACCCCCCTGATAGCTGTTATAAAAAGCTGAGTATTTTAAGAGGAAGAAATCGATTCTGAGCCGGATAATCTGAACAAGGCAGACAGCCTGAAAGGATTTTCATGGCATCAAAGACAGGAACGATCTTCAACCTGACGATAACTAGGCCAGCCTGGACTCATGCCTCCCTGATCGCATCCCAATTATTCCATCTGCATCTGCTTTCAAAAGCCGCTCAAGAACCGGCGATGAGCTCTATCCTTGGGAGGTTTTCATATATCCGCCGGGCTCTTTACCGAGATTCCGGGCCTGTTCAATACATGGGTGTAAATCATCGTGGTGGTGACATTGGCATGTCCCAGCAGTTCTTGGACTGTCCTGATGTCATAGTGCGCTTCAAGCAGATGCGTGGCAAAGGAA
This sequence comes from Desulfatiglandales bacterium, assembly GCA_035527895.1. Classification (GTDB taxonomy): domain Bacteria; phylum Desulfobacterota; class DSM-4660; order Desulfatiglandales; family B25-G16; genus JADFWK01. The sequence goes on along the minus strand of DATKZQ010000049.1, from coordinate 30,657 downwards.
TGCCTGAGGGTATGGCAACTGACCTTCTTGCTTATCTCGGCCCGCATAGCCGCCTCTTTCACGGCCTTTTGCACCAGGTTTTCGTTGATATGGTGCCGGCGCACTTTGCCGCTCCGTGGATCCACCGACAGGCTTTTGGCAGGGAACACATACTGCCAGATCCATTCGGAAGCCGCCTTCGGATATTTTCGGGCCAATGCAGGCCAAATGTAAACTCCGGGGACCCCCTTGGCTTTATCCTTTTCATAAATAACCTTTACCCGGGCAAGATGTTCCTTCAACGGAACGGAAAAGCGCTCCGGCAGCATCGTAACCCGATCCTTCTGTCCCTTGCCATCCCGCACCATGATCTGATGGCGGCTGAAGTCAATATCCTTTATCCTGAGACGTACACACTCCATGAGCCGCAATCCGCCTCCATACATCAACCCGGCCATGAGCGCGCTAATACCTTCCATCTGGTCAAGCAGGGCTTGGACTTCATCCCTGGTCATCACCTCGGGCAGCCGCTGCGGACGCTTGGCCCTCACAAACGTCTCCATCTCTCCAAAGGGCTTCTGCAGGGCATGATTGAAAAAAAACACCAATGCATTGAGAGCCTGGTTTTGAGTGCTTGCTGCAACCTCCCTTTCTACCGCGAGATAGTCAAGGTATCCCTTCACCGCAGAGGTAGCATCAATCACCCTCGGGTCGGCGTAGCCTTGAAAGGCGATGAAGCGCCTGACCCAATCAAGATAGGTCCTCTCGGTCCGGATCGAATAATGGCGACCGCGAATTTCGGTTTGCAGTTTAATGAGCAGCGGAGAAAAAAGCCGCTCAACCTCCCCCGGAATTACTCGGTCAAGAAAAGCGCCGGTCTTGCGAGTTATTGCCACATCCGGGGCTTTCATCTCAGGCCCCGTCTCTGTTTTTCTCGCGCCATCCAGAGAATAGTTTGGAAGAAACGTCTCGTAGAGAATCCGCAGAGCCCGTTCAGCCTGTTTTACCTGCCAGTCCTTCATGCCGGATCGCTTAGCCAGATCGGCCAAAAAGCCTTCAATATCTTGACGCGAACGATCACGCAAACGTTTTTCCGGAAGAAAATCAAGAAAGGACTGAGCCCACTTGACATAAAAACCCGAATGATCGGGCCGCACCCGGTTATCTTCCACACACGCCCTAAAAGCATCCCAGAATCTCTGCACCGTTGCAGTTTGCTTTGGATGTACTTGTGGCATAAAACCTTTTTATTTCAAGAAGTTAAGTTAATTTTCCGTTCATATGATAGACAGAATTATAATATTATCCCGGGTAACTTTTTAGCAACCTGCTGATTTTGTTAATTATTTTCAGAAAGGGGATGATGCCTATGAGCTAAGCGGTTTATATAATAAAATAAATTGGTAAGTCAATAATTCTTAATATATTTATTCTATCCAATATATGTTATACGCCTTTGGATAGGTGATCCTGATGCCTAATGCAAATGACCTCATTACACTGCGCGAGCCGCCACCGAATCGGGTTGATAAAACGGAAGGAGGTCTTGAGAAGCACTTCACTGAAGCCGCAGTAATGCTCGCTTACATCACATATCTCATGGACCAACATCCAGAGTTGGACGGAATAGAAATTCATCCCGATGGAGAACACGGAAAACAGTTTGATATTCGAGGTTGGTTGGAGCGTCGAGGATATAACCTAGTTGAGCCTCAAGGAAACACGACTTATGGTGGACGATACGACAACGGGGATCGGTCCATATTGGTGAGCCTAAAACCTGGACAGGGTGACGTGGTTGGGCAGTTAAATAGCAGCAAAATAGTCGCGGAGTGCAAGGGGGGAATCATAAACACCAAACATGCGGGTCAAAAGTCAAAGCTCCGGCGGGGTTTGTGCGAAGCGGTTGGACTCTTAATGTCTCGAGAAAATACGGGCGAAAAGCAATATGCTGTAGTTCCTCTAACCGATGAAACGCAGCGCCTATCCGACCAGATGCGCCCCCGTTGCAGAAAGGCGGGAATCGAAATTGCTTTGATCCGTGAAGATGGAATGCTCGCTTAGACGAAAGATGTTTTTTTGCCGTATAACCATTCTGCTGCAAGGGACCTCCAGGGACTGCGCCCCTTCCGGCCCCTGAGCAGCGCGTTAGCGACAAGGAGAAAATGATTAGGGTTTATCTCGATCATAACATTATTGATAGGTTCGACAAGGGGGAGTCCGCATATCTTGGCCCTCTGCTCGCCAATAAAGGATTTTTGCCAATCATATCCCTAGCATCCGTTGACGAAATCTTCAGAGGGGGTGATGAGGATAGATCAAGAAGGAATATCGAGTCTCTGAAGAGACTAGGAGTCCGGTATATTCATTCAGGTCCCGACGAGTCGCACATGTCAATAAGTGAATTGGATTACAAAAATATGCACCAGAAATGGGTAGAAATGCAATCGCACGTAGGGCCTCTAAACGACTCCCACTTTGCGTTCATTAGCACGTTATTCCGTGGGAATATGCCGGAAGCAATCCAAGACATGGATCAGGCCGTCAGCGCTCAGATTACATGGATCAAGAGCAACTATGACAAATTTCCAAATGCACATCCACAGATGAACAAAGTCTTAAGCAGTCCGGAGGAATACAGAGAGCTGTGCAGACAGCTCATTCACTTGAAGACGCTGCTCCCCTTCACGCCAAAGGAAATCAACAATATCCCTGAGAACTCTGTCTTCTGGACCTGTGTCGATAAGCTAAAGAGTGCCACCGATGCAAATCTCCAGCTTATCGGTAACTTTATTCAAAACGAAATCGAAAGTGCCAAGACGATTGATGACCAATTTACGATTGTCTTCCTTTGGCTCAATCTTTTTGGATACTATCCCGATGACCTGACACGAATAGACAGGGTAAGGTCCAATTTTTCTGATGCTAACCATGCCACTTACGCTATTGCCTGTGACGCTATGCTCACGTTGGACAAAAAGTTCGCTAAGAGAGCTGCAGCCGCAATGGGTGCCTTGGAATTAAAGACTGAAGTAAGTACTGACGCTAACGAGCTGCTGCACCGGATCGCGGCCCTGTCGGGCCACTCCCGGTGAGCCGCGTGTTAGCTGGCTAAAATTTCAAAGGAGTATCCCATGGATATCTCGACCAAAATTAGTATAGGGGCACTTGTAGTTGCAACTCTCACTGGGATCCTTGGCGCATTTGGTGGGATTCCAGGGATCAAATCTCTATTCTTTAGCAAGCCAAGACTAAAAATCGAAGGTTTTATGCCTGCTGTTGTTTATGATGAGGGGAATACAAAAGAGAGCATGTATCCCAAATTCACTCTGAAGGGAATGATAAAGGTATCTAACCCAAATAATTTTGATATTAACATCAACGAAATAAAATTATATGGAAGGACACAGGATTCTTCTGGAAAATATAAGCACAAAGGAAATCCATTGTTTTACGAATTAAGCGTTCCAGGCCTCTTTGAATCAGGGAGTGACATAGTTAAGGCATATAGTAGCGCTTTCCTAAGGTGTAATTTTACTCATTTCGAAAACGATCAAGAACCAGGGGTTATGCATGCTCCAATGAAAGGTGGTTATTCTGAGGAAGTGGGCAGCCTTTTATTTCATATCTATGTTCCTTCTTATAATCAACTTTTTAAGTTTAATGAACGAAGGGTACCGTATGAATTAGTCGGTGAAGCCTATAATGGAAAGTTAAATTTTGCAGTAGTTTTTAATAATGAACTGATAAAGCTCAATCCAAAACTTATAACTACTTTGGTGGCTTTTAGCAAAGATGAGTGGGAAAACAACGAGACTGTAATAAAGATATTCAATGCCACTACTAGTTTATCTAAATGAAGTAGGGTCAGCTAACCTGGCGCTGCACGTTGACCGGAAGGGTCTTGCGGTTTTGACTGCATCCAGTTTCAGCGGTCTCAACCTGTCGAGGCTTCGACCAATCTCGGGTCCCCATTCCGGCAAGTGAGCTTGCCGTTCGGCTGATGGATCTATTGAGATCCCGTTTGGTCGCATATAGGTAGGAAAGTGAATAGCAATGTATTGCGCACAAGGTGAACAAACCGCGATTGTCCGTGTAGGCGACTGGGAAGATGCCCGACGCATAGGAAAGTTAATGAGGCGGTGGCTTTTCAGAGGCCAGATGAATGAAAAATGGTTGCTTAAGTCATCGCTTGAACGTGCATTCGAGAGCAGGGGGATTTCGATTGCGCGGACTGATCCCATTGAAGAAATGATACTCATGGATTTCAGATCTCGCGCACACCTTTTCACTAGCAGCGTTCCAAAGCATGAAGACACTATCGCTTGGTTGAGCCTGCTTCGCCATCATGGGGGACCAACTCGACTTCTTGACTTTACTGAATCTTTCTATGTGGCTGCCTACTTCGCGCTAGATGGCGCAGTTGGTGAGTGTGCAGTATGGGCCTTCAACCGCATAGACTATATGCAGAAGGTGTCTGGCATTATTGATGGCTTATGTCTGCAATTTAGGATCAATCCAGGCAATTCCTTAGAGCAGAGATTTGACGAGATCCTTAGGAGGGCAATTCGCGGAGAGATCAGGAGAAACACTATCCTTACTATGGGACCATCACAACAAAGCGAACGACAGTTTCTTCAGCAGGGGATCGCGATGGTTCCATTGAACCTGCAAGAGGGGTTCACGGGCGCCATTTTGGGGTCGTTTGACTCGGCTGGTAAGCTGCCATTGGCTGGCCAAGAGAAGGAAATACGATTCGAAGAACTCAAGCGAATTATCCCTATTTCGAAGCTCGTCAAGGTCGTCATAACCGAGGAAGCTTTTCTTGATGCCAGACTGGATTTGGAACAAATGAACATCAACGGTGCAACCCTGTTTCGGGAGCTGGACGGTCTTGGAAGATACAGCCAAGATGTTCTGAACACAGTTGAGCACCACCTGAGAGAGAAACAAGGCCGAACAACCGGTTGAAGATGGATCGGCAAATCCGCTTCGCTTCTTTGCCGCCCACTTAACCGGGGCGTTCTGTGTAAATATAATGAAAGAATATAAAGACGCATCTAACAGGCTATCGATTGACTTATCAGATTTAGACTCTGACATCCTTTTTCGAAAGTATGCAAATCGGCTAAAGACTGAATTCAATGCTAAAATTGTCGAAAAATTAGATGGCTTAGATCAAAGATATTGGGATTTTGATGTGGATGGAACGATTGTGGTTCTTCACTCTGATGCAATGGCGGGAATATCAATCCATATTGAAGATGGAACCAATGATAGTCTCTTAAGAAGGGTTTCCTCGTCATTAATAAAAGAATGAAAAGCACAGAACCACGCCATGCACCAGATGGGCAGGGTTGTGGCGTTTCAAACTTTTATATTTTCTTGTGCTTAATTGCCATTCATGAAGGCCCGTTCACCCTGCCCACTGCTGATGGCGGGCGTTATACCTATGACGAATAGACAAGATTTAGAGATCCCACGTACACCAGCGGAGATGAAATCCCTTATCATCGATTTCGCTGAGGACCGAGAGTCAATCCCTGACGCTGAATATCACAGCCGACGAGGTGTAGCAAAGGACATCGTTAAGGACATCGTTGAGGAATACGCTCCCCTCCAAGTCCTTGCCGAGCATACGGCACCTGACTGCAAAGCATACTTGATGCCGAGGTCGAATCAGGGTCCAGACGGTGTAATCGAGCTGTCGTCTGGGGAGAGCTTGAGGGTTCAAATAACCGTCGCTGACCAGAATCACCAGGCCGCAATGGGGCGGGAGCGTCTTAGTGAGGGACTAGTCACTTTCCCTGTGTCCAAGAAAGTCCGCAACCCAAGAACTCGAGCTGTTGAAGAGCAAGGAAGGGTTTTCACCACCAGAAAAATGCGACTTCAGGAGCAGGTCACTATGATAGCGAAGGCAGTTCAAGGGAAGAACGAAAATTACCATGATGGCACGGACATTCTATTAGTGAGTGCCAACATAGTTCTGAATGACGAGGGATTGGACTATAGCTGGGAGGAGGATCTTCGTGCCTGCATTGCGAGGTCAGGTTCTCCTTATCCAAGAATCTGCATAGATACACGAAAGGGGATCGTTGAAGTAAATCCGTGAAGGTATAACCACTCGCTGGTGGCGGACTCGGTTCCCTCGCCCCACAGCTCAGCGTTAGCAATGTTAGAAGGACATGAAGGATGGGCGCTCAATGGCTCATATACGACGAGACGGCGAATGAACTGAAACGCCTTGGTTGGTGGGGCAAACTCAGTGTCGAAGGCACACGCAAAGTGATGGAAGGCTCGCTGCGGTATTGTCTTAAGGATAACATGCTTTATTTACCACAGGACCAAGGCATCATCGAAGAGAAACACCGACTATGCTGGGGACGCGCTAGGTTTGAAGAATCTGAAGATCATCCTTGGCTTGATCAATTCGAAAGACCTCTTGAAGTCAATCCTCTTGACTATCACGATCCCGTTACGGGCATCGGTTTTGGCGTGATGTACTCCAAACGGCACCGAGAGGCAGAGGATGGACGGATCCCTGTCAAATCATTTATCAGCCAATCCATCATTGACGCAATTGCAGAAAATCCAGAGGTACTGAATGAGATAGATAAGAACGATTTTGAAGCCTTAATGGCCGAGATGTTCGCTCGCATGGGGTTCGATGTCGAGCTGTATCGTGGCAGCAAGGATGACGGAATCGACTTCCTGAGGATAGACATCGATAATGGCGATCCAGTCATTGCCTGTGTTCAATGCAAACACCCAGATAAAGCTAAGCCTGGGAAAAGACGGCGGTCCCTTCCAGTCGCCACTGTCCGCGAGATTTACGGTGTCGCAAAGGCCCACGAACTGTCCGGGTGTATTGCGATTACAAGTAGTACCTACACACCCGCGGCTAAGAAGTTCGCAGACTTGAAGCCCGAAGAGATCAGCGTTGCCAACGTAGAGGATGTTATCAAGTGGGTACGCCAGTATCGATGGAACGTGGACGAGTAAGACTGTTGCTAACCCTTTACTGCACCGGACGCTCGTAACCTCCCGCCGGTGACCAATTCGTTAGGTCAGGAGAGAATATGGAAACGAAAATGAAGCACCTTGAACTCATCCAAGGTGTCATCAACAGGATGGCTCACTGCTCCTTCCTCCTGAAGGGCTGGAGCGTCATACTAGTTTCCGGTCTGTTTGCGCTAGCCGCAAAAGAGGCAAATCAGCTATTTGTCTACATAGCTTACTTGCCTGTTGTCGCCTTCTGGATACTGGATGGGTACTACCTGTACCAAGAACGCTTGTACCGACAACTTTATGGTGACGTACGAAATAGAAAACCAGAAGATATTGATTTCGGCATGGACGCTTCGCGTTTTAAGGGTGAGGGTAAAGCTACATGGCCTGAGAGCATATTATCAACGTCTATGCTTTTTTTTCACGGCATCCTCATTATCACGATTATCGTTGTGATGTTCGTCTGTATCGCCAGCAAAGGAGGCACAAATGGCTAGACGAGTTTTTTACAGTTTTCACTACAAACCGGATGCAATGCGTGCATCGCAGGTCCGTCAGATTGGCACACTGGAAGGAAACAAGCCTGCCTCTGATAACGACTGGGAAAAGGTCACAGGCGGAGGCGACGCAGCCATCAAAAAATGGATTGCAGACCAAATAAAGGGAAGATCATGCACGGTTGTTCTTGTAGGTCAGAATACGGCGAATCGGAAATGGATAAACCACGAGATCGTTGAATCCTGGAACGCTGGTATGGGGGTTGTGGGCATTCGTATACACGGTCTCAAGAATACGGATGGGTATATTGCCGAAATGGGAAACAATCCATTCGACTACATAACCTTTGGTGACCCAAAGAAGAAATTGTCCACCGTCGTTAAGTGTTACAACCCCGCTGGCACCAATAGTAAAGAGCGGTATGCATGGATATCAAAGCACTTGGCGAACGCAGTTGAAGAAGCCATTAGAATACGAAATGCAAACTGATTCAAGTGACCTAACAATACAAATTCATCCGACGCAAAAAAAACGGCGCGGCTGATTTGCGCCGTTAGGCGCTAAAAACATCACGCGTAGTATACTGAATACAGTGTCATAGTTCCTTTCTTATTCGCTGGTGAATACCTGATATGCCTTACCCTCATTGGCAATATTTTCTCGCAATTGAATCTGATCTCGTGGCGACGAGTAACTTTGTGGAATTCTCACAAAAAAATTTCACAACATACTCTATCGAATTCGCACGAATTTTGCTTTCGAGCTCGTCTGAGGCCGATGTTGTTGCAAAGGCTCTTTGCCGAAAAATTGATGCAACAAAAAACTATGAGAATATAATCGATTATAGAAATACAATCACAGTTGCCTACAGAAAGTTCCACACCATTGAAGTGACACTCCCTCGATATGGGCTGAGTATTAAGCCTTGGGAAGCCTGGGGCAACAACGATAACCCTAGTTGGTGGAAATCCTACAATGAGGTTAAGCATCAGAGAGACACTTATTTTGAGAAGGCATGTCTTGAAAATGCACTTCTTTCAGTTGGCGGATTGTTCGTATTAGTTCTGTACTACTATAACGAGCACTTAAGTGAACCTGACTTCTTTTGGCCATCTTTTCCTAAACTAATGCTAACACCAGGTGCGCCAGACCTGATTTGGAATGGTGAATGGAAGTTGCCAGATTTCTGATTGCGCACATCGCATATCAGACTTGGTTTCACATGATCGCGCCAAACAAGGCGCTGCACCTGCCAGCGAGAGCCTTGGGGCTTCGCTGCAGGTAAGCTTCACGTTCGAAGGCATAGATCAAATGTCAGAAGAATTGGCCAATAAAATTGGGGAATTTTTTATGAAGAATAAGCAAGCTTTGATTAATCATAGTACGGAAGATGAATCGAAGCTATTAACATCTTTAGAATTTAAGGATAAACTTGATCTTGAAAATGATGAATCTTCTGTATCTGCGTTGTTTGGCTGGGGAAATCTTAAATCAGATTTCAGCCCTAAAGATAAAAGGGATACAATAATAGAGGTAAAGTATATTCGAACCACAAAGATATCCAGTGGAAATAATTATAATGAGTGCTATGTAAAAGATTCACTTAGCCAAATAATTGAACAAGCAGCCTGCAAGAGAAAACAAAACGCAATTCTTGTAGTTATCGATTCGGGTAGAGCCGCTGCAAGGGACTGGTGTTCACTTGAAGTGAAGTTTATTTCAATGTTTAAGAACAACCCTTTTAAAATTCAGCTTTCAATCGTCAGGGTAGCTTTAGATCCTGCTAATGGAGATGTTTCTTTCAAAATATTTTAGTGACTTCGAACAACGGCATTAAGGGCGACGGTAAAAAGCCGCCGCGCCTTATGCCGAGCGTTAGCATCCAAAAAAAGGGGAACAAGGTTTGATTCATCACCAGTAATCTTAACGGGAGTCCGATAGCCAGAATTCCACAGAGAATCAGAGCTGCTATACTCCAGAAATGGAGGAGCGTATGGAAGAACTGATTATTCTTGTCATACAGTTGGCTCTGACGATTTATAAAATCGTTATGGCTCTTATCAGACATTAACTGTTAAATGACACGACATCGATAACACTTTTTTGTGCCAGGACATCGATAACAATCACCTGCTTTAGAATACCGTACGTGTGTTCATCACGGGTTCAGTCGAATTCATTGAGCCCGCTCAAGGGCAGGAGGAGCTTGAGTTTCTCTTTTTTCGACGTTATCCTTTACCAGGTTCGAACCTAATCGATATTCAACTGTCTAATAAACATGTTAGCGATGTCGTGGCACTTCTTGCTGTTATCGATGTCCTGGCACTTGTCAATTAAAAAGGGGTCAAGTCTCCGTTTGACTCTTGCTTATGAGAACGCGGCTAGGCCTTGACATGGGACGTTTTCGCCTAACCACGCTCTTGCAGCCGACAGCTAAACGCTGCGGCTGAAGAGCCCGTTAGCGATTATTGGTCGATGAGAGTCTAAGTCATGCCAGTACCAGTCACGGATTTGATTGTAGCTGCGGTCAGCAAGTTGGTGGATGACTCGCACGCGGAGGGCTATCGAGAGCCGAGCCATTCTGACATCGAGTTCTACGTGAATCGTGTTGGTTTGACCCAGGCAGATCCCAAAGCGCAAGGGCAAACTGTGGGCAAAGCAAAAAGGGTACGGGCCGTACTGTCTTGGGCCATAGATAATGATCCAGAAGCTGGTGGGGAACTGGTTGAGGCGCTCGTATCAAAGATTCGTGCGTCTGGTGGCTTTAGGGTGGAGTCAGAAAATTATGTTGGTCATGAGGCCATAACGAGCGCTGTCGAAGCTTTTGCGTCGGAAGGTTACGTTTTATCTTCTGACGGTGACTTACGTGCCAAGAACCTGGATTCACTTAGCGGCCGAGAACTCACTGAAGCACTGAAGGGGTATGCGCGGAGAGCTAAGCGCGGAGCCGAGGATGCCGCCCTGTTAACTGGGACGAGCAAGGATCTCCTCGAAGCTACAGCGGCGCATGTGATTACCACGAAGTATGGATCTTACTCGAATCGAGCGAACTTTCCGACGTTACTAGGTCAAGCGTTCGTTGCTTTGGGATTAGCTACACCGGAGGACCCAGAAACTCCAGGTGAGGCACCCCATCGTCCAATGGAACGTTCCATGTATCAGGCGGCGTGCGGCGTAAATCGGCTTCGAAATAGAGAAGGGACAGGTCATGGACGCCCTTGGGTGCCAGGTGTAAGCAAAGCCGAGGCACAAGCCGCAGCTGAGCTATCCGGCTGTATCGCAGCCTACATGCTGGACAAACTGGAAATGCGCTAACGAAACGCTCCACCGGACGCTCGTACCTCGCGCCGGTGAGCTTGGTCGTTAGTTGCTAAATAATTTTTAAAAGGAGGATAAAATGTGTTTCAAAATAAATCACAAACATATTGTGAAATTGAGATTTTTGGTTTTACCTATATTCATCGTTATTCTCTTTGCCTGTGCTACTTTCCCCCAAAAAACCTACGAGGAAACAGTCGCCCAGTGGAACTCCTATAAAGTCGCGGATAAATGGATGCAATATAATTTTAGATATGATTTTAAACGAGTAAAACCCAGCGAACGTCCCGGTCCAAGAACCCCTGAGGAAACATTCAAACTTAAGTCAGGTGTGTGCTTTGATTCGGCCCATTTCTTAAAAGATGTGCTGAATCGGATTGACCCATCATATGAGGCTAAAGTGGTAATTGTTAAAGTTAGTCCCTTCCCTACTTTTGTACACGATGTTGTTTGCTCTTTCAAAAAAGAAGGCAAACTCTTCATCATGATGCAATATGGACTGAACAATAAGCTTACCGGAGTTAATGGGCCGTTCAATTCCCTTGATGAATTCAAGAATTACTACCAAAGTAATTCTCCAAGAACCAAAGAAGGTATGAAGGTGGAAAGGGTAATTTCTAAGGAATAAGGCCTGATTCATTATCTGCTTCTTGATTTCGGGCGCGAGGGACCCTAACTGGCGAATTCGGGGGACACAATACTAAAATGTATGGTGATTGAATTGCCCCCTGTCCGAAAACAAACATGGAAACTCAGGAACAGTGAATAATTAAGCATCATGTCCCCGGAATATAAGCAAACCATTGAAAGGGAGCAATAGGCCATGGATGAGCCGAAGCAAGAGGCGGTAAATGCTCTTAGGACTCAGTTAGATGACATAGCACGATTTGTGAAGAGGTCAAGTCTCCGTTTGACTCTTGTGTATGAGAACGCGGCTAGGCCTTGACATGGGACGTTTTCGCCTAACCAAGCTCTTGCAGTCGACAGCTATCCGCTGCGGCTGAAGAGCCCGTTAGGCGATTCACCTGAATAAGGAGGTAAATAAGGTGGGCCTTATCCGAAAGACCTTCAGTTCATTTTCCTTGCTTGTAGGAACTCATTTTATTGGGGCAATAATTTATCTCGCGGGACTAAGCCCTGCGCAAGAGATAGCCACTAAATCAATAACTCAAGACTTTTGGTGGATGTCTGAATATCCAACTTTAGTTAAAAAACTCGACACTATAAAAAGCCCTTTATGGGAAACTTCTTACAGGACAGGGCCAAACAGGGAAAGAGTAGTCGGATTAGTCCTCCTTAAAGCTCCTGATAGGCTGGTTCTTACGACTATACTTCCAAAAGAATCTATGTTTACCATTGATGAGAAGACTGGAAAAAGAGTACCCGTATCAGAAGTCCCTGCGATTATTACAATTCGAGACCATGATTTTGATGGTATGCCTGATGACTTTCACGATAGTACGATAATGGAATTAGTTAGGGCATCTAAGAAAGAGGAATTTACAAAAGATGGATTTATCAAATTTCGAAACAGCTCTGATCATCAATTCTACTTAATAAAATGGTCCATTGGGATAGGATACGCTGTCAATCATTTTCTACGCGGTGTTGATTCTGCCTACCCTCCAGAAATACTACCAAGCAACAAGTCAAAAATCAAAGCTCAGGATCTAAGAACCAGATTCCTCAAAAGCATTGAACAAATGGATATGATCAAGGCCCAAAACATTTTAAATGAAGCCTTGGAGAAGAATCCGAACGATCCCTCAATAATTGATTTATTGGGCAACCTGTACTTCGCTCAGGGAGAGATAAAGCAGGCCTTAGAAACATATGATAAGGCTATTTCTCTTGATCCGGAATATGGCTATACGTATTTCGATAGAGGTTCTGTTTATCTTAACTTAGACAACTACGATAAGGCACTAAGGGATCTTCGAAAGGCTGTGGAACTAGATTCTGAATATGCAGAATTCAGAATGGCGTTAGGAGCAGCGCTTTTCAATGTTAATGAATTAACTGAGGCAAAAGAGCACCTTTTGAAAGCAGTTCGGCTTGATCCATCATTGACTACGGCGAGATTTTATCTTTGCTTAACGTATTTGAAACTAAATGAGGAAAATTTAGCGGCTCAGCAACATAGGTGGATACTGGAAAATGATCCAGGAAGTTTTGAAGCTCAACAAATAAGGTCAATCTTAAAGGCATTACCAAAGTAACTCTTATTGCGTCTGCTAAAAGCCTAACGAGGCCAATGGATCAGCCCTCTTCACCGGGGTGGCTGATTTCCAGCGTTACGTGGCTCGGAACTCAATGACCATGAATAAACATGAGGCAATCTCCCTGCTAAAAGGGCCGTATGGCCGTGAGATCAGCAATCTTGCCAGTAGCTATACTTCCGCCATTTTTTGGATAAGTGCGGCCTCTAATGTTGAGACCAGTAATGGGTCCATATTCTTTATTAACTGTGGTAATGGCCCGTTCGCTGTTACAGCTGACCATGTCTATGAAGGTTATCTAAAAAGTAAAAATATTGATCCTTTTTTGAGGTGTCAAATCGGAAACGTACCTTTTGTTCCTGAGAATCGGCTTATTGACCGTGATAAAGAATTTGATATCGCAACCTTCGCTATTGACGCAAAAGAAATCAAGGCTGACGGTAAAGTGGTCCACGCTGTGAACCCAAATAACTGGCCTCCAAAACCACCAGACGTTGGGAAAGGAATTTTTTTCGCTGGCTATCCAAAAGAGTACAGAAAGGATAAAATCCCAGAAAAGATAGAATTTGGAACTTATGTTGGAGTCCTAACTGTTACAAGTGTAAGCCAAAGCCATATAGTATGCCAATATGATCGAGATGAAATCGTAAATATGTTTGGAAATGAAACACTACCCGAACGACAATATCTTGGTGGTCTAAGTGGAGCACCTCTTTGGACGCTTGTACAAACGGAAATATTCTCGTGGCGACTTGGTGGAATAATATACGAGTTCAGCACAGATTATGAACTTCTTTATGCTCGGAGACCAGATCGTATCTCAACGGATGGACATATTTTGCGTTAATTATGGTTTGGAGGTACTTGCCACCTAACTTTTTAGTCCACCGGACGCTCGAAATCTCGCGCCGGTGACCAAATTGTTAAGCCAGGAATTAATGATGAACGCATCGGAAAAAAATCCTTTGAAAATGGTGCCTGATCCTTACGATGGGAAAACCTTCGTGCTTCCTCAAACGCTGTGTACCGAAGAGAGAAGATTTTTCTTCAAGCGAATGAATGAGATCCTTGGGTTTCTTTATGTCACAACCTTTTCCTACAACGAATGTGGAAAGAATATTGAGAAGATAATACCCAAACTACCATTTGGAAGCAAAAACGAAATTAAAATCGAATTCAAGGATGGCAGGAGCATCATAACGACTGCAAGACAAATCGTTGCGATGACAAGAGGAGGTCTTGATATCCTGGCGAGGCAAGTCCTCATAATGATATATGGCTCATTTGAAACTTACCTATTCCAGATCTTCGATAGGTCATACCCAAAAGTCGGAGTAACTGAAAATCCGCTTGATATCTCTATTGACATTTTAATGCGGAAGAAATGGGATGGTAAATTCTGTAAGATGCGCGATGTATTTGGAGTGGCCTATAAATCACGCGATCTGATTCTTCATTTCTCAGATCTTCAAATGGACTTTGGTGGGAAAAAGATCAAGAACCCGCTCACTTTTTTGGATGAACTTGCACAAATACGACATAGGATTGTCCATGCTTCCAGCATTTTGGATACAGGCAATCTTGTCTTTATCAATATCGCATTCCTTCATGAGTTCTTCTATTTCTATTCCTTATTGACCGAATACATTGATAATTTGTTTTCAAAGAAATTCTCGTATCCAATGACAAGTGTAGAGTCTGCAAAGGCTTAACAAAGCGGTGGAGAGGGACCGGGCTATTTAGGTGTCGTTACAGAAGAAGTTCCTTTTTGGCCGTGTGTAAGGGGCATCGAAGCGTTGCCCTAGAAAACCGCCCGGCCCCTCACCTCCTCGTTATGTGCCTAATTACACTGCCGATTTGTTTAATCATTCATCGAGGCCAAGATGGCGAAGATATTAGTAATAGATGAGATAAGGGACTTGCAAGACTATTACCAAGATATACTTAAAGAGGCGCGATTAGAGTCAATATATTTGACTAAATTTGATTCTGTACTATTTACTTTATCTGCTGATTCATTTGCCGCTGTAATAATCGATCCCGTTAGACGCATACCCAGCCTAAAGGCACGGTATCATTTAGATATAGAAGAGGGAATGAAATTAATAAAGGCCATAAAGATCAAATATCCTGATATCCCAGTGATTGTTAATTCTGCATTAGACACTTTGAGTGAATATTTTGATGAGTATCAAGCCTTCCCTGATAGATATGTTCTAAAAAGCTTCGATGAATCAGAATTGATCTCAAATTTAATTGACTGCTTGTGTTTAGAAACTCTTCCCGTAGAAGAGATAGCTTACTCTCCAAAGCGGAAAGCGAAAATATTTATTTCTTATGCCAAGGAAGATTTTCCAAAAGCATACGCCATATACGAGATTTTAAGGCAGAAGGAATTTAGCCCTTGGATAGATTCAGAAAACTTATTGCCTGGACAAGATTGGCAGCTCGAAATAGATAAGGCGCTTGAAAAGTGCAATTTTTTCGTCGCTTGTTTATCAAACATTTCTGTTAGTAAGGAGGGATATGTCCAAAAAGAACTAAAAAAAGGCTTGGATATTCTAGACAAAAAACCCGAAGGTTCAATATATTTGATCCCAGTCCGCTTGGATAATTGCAAGACTCCAAAAAGAATGGAAAGTTTACAATGGTGTAATTTACTTGACGATAGCGGAGGGATAGAGAAATTGCTAAAAGCAATCGAATTTGGTTGCAGAGAACGTGGTCTTATTCGCTAATCTTCATTTCACAATCGGGTGAACTTGAGCGGGTATAAGTGTCGGTTGGGACTTAGTCGACTTGAGCGAGACTTTCGACTGCCAACAGCCTGTTTCTATCCAACCCCGCCAAGTTACCCGCACCGTTGGGCGTAAGAAAATGAAATTAAAGTTACGAAAATATAATGGTAACTGAACCAAAAGCTCGCTTGTGCTTGCGTCAATAAAGGGGTCAAGTCTCCGTTTGACTCTTGTGTTCATCCGTGTTAAGTGTAATCAATGGCGCGACCATTGCGAATAGAATATCCAGATGCCTGGTATCACGTGATGAACCGTGGCAGGAGAGCCGAGAAGATCTTTACCCACAAGACTGATTACCATGCATTCCTTGATCTTCTCCTGGAGGCAGCGGAGCTCTGGAAACTCAGAATAGCCGGCTTCTGTCTCATGCCCACCCACTACCATCTCCTGGTTCAAACCCCCAATGCCAACCTCTCCCGGTGTATGCGCCACATTAACGGTGTGTATACACAGCGATTCAACCGATCACACGGATGTGACGGACAGCTCTTCCGAGGGCGGTATAAGGCAGTGCTTGTGGACGCGGACACCTATCTACTGCAACTGTTGCGCTACATCCACCGCAATCCCCTGCGGGCTGGCTTAGCGGATAGCCTCGATGCCTATGTCTGGAGCAGTCACCGGGGGTATGTATCGGGGGCAAAGCAGTGGAAGTGGTTGTATAAGGATTTCATACTGGCCATGTTTGCTGAGGATAAAAAGCTGCAGCGCAGGAGGTATGAACACTTCGTTGCACAGGATGATTCCGAGGAGATTACCTCGCTTTTTCAAAAGAAAAAGCTCCCATCGATTGTGGGCCCAAAAGAGTTTACCGAGTGGATGAAAGAACAGTTCTTCTCCGAAAAAAGCCATAAGGAGGTGCCCGAAGCGAAATCACTGGCACCGGACACCGAAAGGATTAAGCAATGTGTCTGTCAAACCTACCGGGTGCTACCGGAAGCTTTGCTGAAATCCAAAAGGGGGATATCCAATGAACCCAGAAATGTAGCCATTTACCTTACCAGGTTCATCAGGGGTGCTGGTCTCACTGAGATATGCAGAGAATACCACCTCAACAAATACAGCTCGGCCAGTAGCGCAGTAGAGCGGGTAAAGGGCCACATGGCAAAAGATCGACAATTCAGAAGGCACGTTGAAAAACTAGGAGTAATGCTGACTAAGAGTCAAACGGAGACTTGACCCGTTTTTTCTCGCAACAATTGTGGTTGTGACAATTGGTCTTCCAGTTCTTTTTTCTTGGGCGACTGGAACATTAGATATCTTGCTTCAAACCATAAAACTATCAACGCCATTGTGGGGAACCATCGCATTGGTTCTGTTGTGTTTTTTATATACCCACTTAAGGATTCGACAACATCAAAAGTCATATAAACCCCCCACCATTCAAGAATGAAGGGGTCAAGTCTCCGTTTGACTCTTGTGTATGAGAACGCGGCTAGGCCTTGACATGGGACGTTTTCGCCTAACCAAGCTCTTGCAGTCGACAGCTATCCGCTGCGGCTGAAGAGCCCGTTGGGCTGATAAGTAAGGAGGATTAATAATGATCGAACGATTTAGAATCAAATTTCCAAAGATAAAAGCACATGATTTTGACCAAGATGAAGAATATTTCTTTTTAATAGAATCGGATGGCAAAGAAAGGAAGATTCTTTTTCATGAATATGCAGAAATATATAAAACAAAGGGATTATATGAGCAATTGTTTTATGAACGCCTCAAATGCAACTCTCCAGCAAAGGTATCAGAAGCACTCAGATATTCCTTGTCTCAAGTGCAAGAAAATTATTCAGAACTTCGAGTATTAGATTTAGGAGCAGGCAATGGGATGATGGGTGAGCAATTGAGAAAACAGGGCGTTGCACGGCTTGTTGGAGCGGATATTATTTCTGAAGCAAAAGAGGCGACAGAGCGCGATAGGCCCATGATTTATGATGCCTATTATGTAGCAGATTTTTGCAATTTGACTTTGGAACAAAGGGAAGACCTAAAAGGATGGTCATTTAATTGTCTCACTACTGTCGCAGCGCTCGGATTCGGTGATATCCCGGCTAATGCATTTATGGAGGCTTTTAATATCCTTCAAAGCAAGGGTTGGATAGCCTTCAATATTAAAGAAACCTTTCTTGATAAAAGTGACGAGACCGGATTTTCTATTGCCATAAGGGAACTGATCTTTTCAGAATATCTTGATGTATATTACCTTGAACGATACCAACATAGGCTTTCAATGGAGGGACAGTCTTTGTACTATTTCACAATAGCGGGAAGAAAAAATGCCGATATACCCCAGGATTTCTTAAAATCAATAGGTATAACAGCCTAACAATGGAATGAACGCAGATTTGAAAAAGCTGGCGCTTTTTCAAACTGGTTATTCCAGACGTTCGACGGACACAAAATATAAGAGAAATGCTCATCATGAAACCAGGTTCACGGGATATTAAAGTCAATATTCTTATTACGGGCGAGGAACTTGAGGAGTTACAGAAACATACTCGGTCAATGGCGGAAGCCTATGATCTTGACCGCCGTATTGAACAGTATAAAGGGAAGAGGCCCATCGGTTTCTATCGATGGGACATGGACTGCTTGATTGATGTCCTCAGCATGGCGCTGGACGATTCAAAGGAATATCCAGATCACAATAGCTCGGGTTACCTTGCGCTGAAAAATCTATACGAGCGATTGAAGTCAGAATATGAAAGGAATTTCGGAGAATGAGCTCTATCCTGGATATTGACCTAGACTATTTCAATCTATTCAAAAAACCCGAACAGCGCGTTAAACAAAGACCTGAAAGCAGTGCTCCAAAAGATATCAAAAGTCAAGGGCTGACCCCATTAGCAGATGGCAGGATCAGAAAATGGGCCAAGATATTAGAAGCTGGAAAATATTTGAGGGTTATTTTACTCGAAGATGGAGAAACGGTTCATAATGCCTTCTTCGATAGATCATACAGGGAGAAATAAAACATGAAAGTGAAATATTTTTCTGATACTGATACTGCTCATGTCGAATTCACCGACAGAGGGGTCCATGAGACGAAAGAGATAAGTGAAAATATCTATATTGACATAGATGAAAAGGGCAATATTGTGAGCATGACGATTGAACATGCAAAAGCCAATGCAGGACTCTGGGAGTTTTCATATCAAGAGATGTCTCGCCAAACTGTATAAAATGCCGAACATCAGCTTGGAGAAGGATGCTCATTCCGCTTCGCTCCATTCGCACCTCTCAAGCTGGGCGTTGGCCTTGACAGGGAGCAAGAATGATGTATAATACCGATGTATACAGTATAGGAGGTGTGATATGGTACGCACTCAGATATACATAACAGAACGCCAACGTGACGAATTGGCTGCTATCGCGAAGGCCGGGGGGAAGAAACAAAGTGAGCTCATTCGAGAGGCCGTCGATCGCCTCATCGATCAATCGGGCCGCAGTCGGCGGGAGGCGGTATTGCGAGAGTCTGCCGGAATCTGGAAGGACCGTACGGATCTTCCTGACTTCAAGGCGACGCGTGCCGAATGGGACAGGAACTAATCATGGCGAGGTCAATCCTTCTGGACACAGATATTCTTGTCGATTTCTTTCGTGGCCACAGCAAAGCGGTGGCCTTCGTCAACGCCCACTCCGCTAGGATCATCCTGTCATCCATCGTCGTTGCGGAGTTGTACGCTGGAGTGAAAGGAGATGCAGAAAAAGCTGCTCTGGACAACTTTGTCTCTCTCTTCCGCGTTGTCCCTGTAAGTACCGAAATCGCGAAGGCCGGAGGCCTTTATAAGCGCGATTACGGCAAGTCACATGGCGTCGGTCTTGCAGACGCCATCTTGGTTGCTACCGCTGAAGCCGAGAATGCGGAGTTGAAAACCCTCAACCCCAAGCACTACCCTATGTTGAAGGCCCTCAGACCAGCCTACAATAAGTAGAAGGCCAACCTTGCTCTTGCAGCCGACAGCTAATCGCTGCGGCTGAAGAGTCGCGTTATGCCCGCTCTGCACAACCTCTTATCCTATATATGGAGCTCAACAATATCGCCATCCTGAAGCTCGTGGTCTCTTTGCACCATTTGACCGTCATAGACATCCTTGCCCCATATCTTAGCATACCGCAGCTTTTCCAGGAAATCCTTGTGGATTTTCGAAGCGAGATCCTCCAGCTTGGAGCCCTTTTTCAATACGAAAGGAGCAGTGCGGTCTGGGCCTTTACCCGGCGCCTTTGTATAAACCCTTATGATTTCCAGGCTACTGAACACCTTCTGCCTTAACAGATCGAAATTGCGCCCCGTTTTCGCCGATATGGGTATCAGGGGCCAGTCATCTTCAATAAGGGACTTGAAGATCTCAAAGTGCTCTTCGCTGGATTCATCATCGCTCTTATTTGCAACTACCAGGAAGGGCACATAGGTCAATCGACCTGTCGTTTCGTTGGACTGAGCCGATCTGGGGGGCACAATCCTGTTATCCTCAAGAAAGGAGACTGTTTCCTCCAACTGTTGAATCGGATCCGTTTGCACATCTACTACAATGAGTATCAGATCAGCTCTCCGGGCGATATCGAGAAGCCACGGTTCTGCATGCTCTTGACTTACGGGAGGCGTATCAATGAGTTGAATCTGGACATCCTCAAAATACATCATGCCTGGGGTCGGCTTCCAGGTGGAATGGGGGAAATCTGCCACTTGCGGATCCGCGTTCGTCAGGGCCGCAACCAAAGCGGACTTACCAACGTTCGCTGTGCCCATGAGCACCACCTGGCCCACTCCTTCCCTTTCAACAGTGTAACTGTCATCTCGTTTGCCGAGCTTTTTCTTGTGTTGCTGTTTGGATCTGAGCTTGGAAATGCGGCGTCTTAGATCGGCCTTGAGCTTATCCGTGCCCTTGTGCTTCGGCATAATAGCGAGCATCTCTTCAAGGGCTGCTATCCCCTCTGTCGGGGTCTTAGCCTCCCTATACCGCTTTTCTGCCTCAAAATAAGCCGGAGGTAAATTAGCAGGCAATTCCTACTCGTTTATTACGGTTGATGGTGTCTGCTGTTGTGCACACATTTTATTGATGAACAGGGATTTTTGATGGAATTCTCGTCGTGAATGTCAAATGCCAGAATACCAACGTTCACACAAATGTCAAAATCCAAAAGGCGAAAAATCAAGGCCTTTGCCTTTAACCCACACGTTTCACTTTGGCAAATAGGCTTTGCGGTTTGAAACTCTCATCAAGGCCACGATCTTATAAAGAAGACCAAATATCGAGCGAAGAGATAGCCTCGCGAATTGGCCTATGGCTCAGTTCTGCACACTGCTTACCCAGAAATCTCCCAGCAACAGAAGATCCATAGTCAGGCTAAGTCCTTCGATTCATAAATTCAATAACTAATTCATTCAGACTTCGGCTGAGCTCAGTCGAAGCCCTCAGGACTTAGTGCTGAGTGAGCATTTCCTCCGGTTCAGCTCGCAAAAATACGCGACTGTATTTGCGAATCGAAGCACTAAGCAACTGATGGCTATACAAGATGCGATGCCCACTGCCTTGCTGTATCTGCGATATATCCTGGTGGAAGGTTCTGAACAATCCGATTATGACCCGGCAAAAGCACATTTACCTCGAGTTCACCAAGCCGCAGCAAAGAATTCTTGAGATCAGGGCCTTTTGCCCCATGGAGATCAAACCGACCGATTGCATAATCAGCGTACACCACATCGCCGGGGATGAGAGTCTTTTCAGCTCTATGGTACAGGCCGACACTGCCGGGAGAATGTCCGGGAATATGGATGACCTCCCAGCTCATATCACCCAGTTCCAGATTCTCGCCACCCGCAAGCTTTCTATCCACAGGGAATGTAAAGGTACCTGGTTTGAGATTATACTGCATCTGGCACATGCTCCGGAACATATCCATGCCATAGACAGTTCTTTCGTCGCCCTCTTCCAGGGGCCCTGCCTCTACTTCATGCACCCACAATTCCGCCCATGGAATTTGCTCTCTGATTTCAGGAAGACACCCTATGTGGTCTAGGTGTGTATGGGTCATGATAATCCTCTTAATCGCCTTAAGCTCAATTCCCATATCCTGAATGGATTGGATCTTGTAAGTACCCTTCCCCATGAGTCCCGGGTCGATGAGCGAAAGATCCTGAGAACTCGGTTTGCCCACCACATAGGTATGAGAATCAGGAATGAATTCGTCAAGTCCCTTAATGAAATAGATGCCTTCCGTTATCTGAGTCATTGATCACCCCTTCGCGAAATACGAGATTGCCTTGAAACATAATCTGATAGAGCTTTTTTGTAAAGTAAAAGCAGGCCATCGGATTCCACTGAGTCTCGCACTGCGAGATTCATTGTGGAAGAAGAAATGCTGCTCATACCTACACGTACACCCACCCCTCAATGGCATATGGGAGACTTGTATCAGAGGCCAATCCGTGGTTCAGGGCCTTAAATGTCGCATAAGCGGCAATGACGCTGTCAAGCGCGTCTCCACCCCTGTCTTCAATGATCCTCTTTCGCACGCTGGTTTTCTCCACCTTCAGCATGCCGGTCTTCTCCATGCGTCTGAGGATCTTCTCCCTTGCAGCCCTCCTATCCCTGCCGCTGCCCTTGTACGGGGAGCTAAGATTCTCTGTCTTCAACGTTGAGGCCGGGCAGATCTCAATAACCCATGGCCGTGCATCCTGGGGCTTTTGCAGGGGCAAAACACAGACCGCCTTCTCCCGTATAAGAGGTCTCAGAAGGTCCCTGACACCGAAATAGGTTTGCCGGTAAAGCCGCAGATTATACGGTGAAAACGGGGTCTTAGCCTCAACGTCGGTGACCCTTTTGAGCTCTCCACGTTTCGACGCTGCTTGACAGAGCGCCTTGAAGACTTCAGGGCTGGTGTACCTATCTGGAAATGCCCCTACCCACTCCTCCCAGCTTCCCTCTTCAACTAAGGCGTGCGGTATACCGAAGGGAAAATCTAAGCCGAAGACGCTGTCCCTCTTTTTGCGGATAAAGGCTCTCAGAGCCCTTATGCTCGGATCCCTGCGCTGCCCTGAGCCTGGCAGATCCTTTGCCGGAAAACACTCAGAAATTAGAATCACATCATCTAAAATGCCGCCGCAGGAAATCCATATCTTCCTGCCAGCATCCTGTGCACCGCTGAAATCTACGCCAAAAACAGTTCGTTTCTGATGGTAAGGATTCATAGTTCATATGCTGACAAGCGGTTTCGCTCCTCAATTCCGTTGCCGCATTGCTTTCTTTCGAGGGGCAAATAGACACTAGGCTTCATGCGATATCAAGCTGTACTGCCGGGCTACCTTACATAGTACGGAACAAACTAGCACAAGGTTTCGATAAAATCTTGCCAATTATTGCCGTCTTCACCCCCACCTAACCTCCCCCCTTTGAAGGGGGAGGGCAGGAAAAGGCCCGGCCCTATGGAATTGTGTTTTCATATCTGCTATAATTATTTAAAATGGGTTTTGAAAGCCCTGAGTGCTTCGATTCGCAATTACGGTAACGTATATTAGTAAGTCTTCCGTTAGTACTATGCTCACTCAGCACTAAGTCCTGAGGGAATAAATTCGTTACCGAATTAATGAATCGAAGGACTTAGCAATTTTTCAGGCCTAACGCCCCAGGAATAAGCAATCCACTTTCGGTGATTGTAATGCTGGCGGATCAGCATGTTTTCACTTAACAGGGGGGGTAACCACGTAGTTATGCCTACATCCAAGAATCTTTACAGTGTCATCAAAAACATCGGGTTCATATCCACGCGAATCGCTGGGACGGACGGGGTTTCTTTGGAGATCCAGAAATGGGCAGATGTACTGGAAAGGAACAGATATGATTGTTTCTATTTCGCCGGACTTTCAGATAGACCTTCGCAAAGGACTTACGTGAGCCAGGAAGCCCATTTTGAACATCCGGTGATTGAGGATATCAGTAGCGACCTATTCGGCGTAAAATCCCGAAAACGGGAAACATCGGACACGGTCCACAAGATAATGCAAAAGCTCAAGGGGGCCCTCTACGACTTCGTTGAGAAATTCGATATCGATCTCATCATTCCCGAGAATGCCCTGGCCATACCCATGAACATACCTCTTGGCCTTGCACTCACTGAATTCATTGCCGAAACGTGTATCCCAACTATTGCCCATCACCATGACTTTTCCTGGGAGAGACCTCGATTTCTGATAAACGCATGCAGGGACTATCTCAACATGGCCTTCCCTCCGCATCTGCCATCAATCAGACATGTTGTTATTAACTCCTTGGCATCTGAACAGCTGAGTTACAGACGGGGAATCTCAAACAGCATAATCCCCAACGTCTTGGACTTCGCCACTGAGCCCCCTCCGCCGGATGATTATTGCGTGGATTTGCGAGGAAGAGTGGGATTGAAAGAGGATGACCTTTTTATTCTCCAACCAACGAGGATCGTGCCTCGCAAATGGATAGAACGTTCCATTGAGATCGTAAGGAATCTGAATCTGGATAATCCCATGCTCGTCATCTCCCACGGAATGGAAGATGAGGGCGATGATTATTTTGAGCGGATTGAAGATTATAGCAGAACTATGGGTGTCAAGATCGTCCGCATCGACGAATTGATTAACTCTGAAAGAATCACCTGTCCGAAAAGAGGGAAACTCTTCTCGATTGCAGATATTTATCAGAATGCCGACCTTGTTACGTATCCGAGTGGATATGAAGGGTTTGGCAACGCCTTTTTAGAAACCATCTATTACAAAAAGCCCATTGTTGTGAACCGTTACTCTATCTACATTTCCGACATAGAGCCTATCGGCTTTGACGTAATCGTGATGGACGGGTTTCTTTCTTCCAAGGTCATCGCTCGAATTCAGGAGGTGCTCAATAATCAGGATAGGCTCGAAACTATGGTCGAACGAAATTACCAGATCGGTGAAAAATACTTCTCCTATGAGGTCTTGGAAGAAAAGCTAACCCATTTGATACATACCTTTTGAAGACAAGGTACATATGAGGCAATTCAGGATTGCATTGCTCCACTATACCTGTCCTCCTATCGTTGGTGGTGTTGAAGAGATCATCCGCCAACATGCCTCCCTTTTCAAACGCCATAACCATACGGTAAAAGTACTTGCCGGCGACGGCGCAATATTTGCGGATGAGTATGACGTACAAATCTATCCCCTGCTGAGTTCACGCAACCCAAGGGTTATCCAGATCCAAAACAGCCTTCCTGAAAGCTCCAAGGACCTGGAATCTTGCACCGAAGAGATCTTCACATTACTTGCTGGGGCTCTGGAGCCCTTTGAAGTCCTCTTCGCCCACAATGTCCTTACCATGCCCTATAATCTTCCTTTGACTCTTGCCCTTCATAGGCTGGCGAGCGATGAAAGGATAAGGGTGGTAAGCTGGAATCATGACTCTCCCTATTTCTACGACTCGCCCCCACTTGATATGGGTGCTGACCAATGGAATATTCTCAAAGAATACAATCCCGACGTCTTCTACGTCACTATTTCTGAAGAGAGGAGAAGGGAATTCGAGGATCTTTATGGCGTAACCGGGCTCGACGTAATCCCCGATGGAATCGATCCCGTCACCTTCTTTAACCTGTCTCCCGGTACTGCAAGAATAATTGCGGAGAAGGACCTCCTCGAATGTGACCTCTTGATGGTGCAACCCAGCAGGTTGCACCCCCGGAAGAACATTGAACTCTCCATTCAGGTGGTCAAGGCATTGCATAAGAAAGGGTTGCACGCTCGGCTCCTGCTGACAGGCGCCCACGACCCCCACGAAGAAAGAATTACGGAATACTACCGCGAGCTAAGGAGATTGAGCAAACGCTTGCAGATTGAAAATGATATTTTGATCGCAGCAGAGTACTTCTGTGACAGCGGCGAGGATTTAACAGGAGATACCATTGAGGTGAGGGACTTCTACCTCATTGCCGATGTGTTGTTCATACCCAGTCTTCAGGAGGGGTTCGGTATTCCCCTCCTAGAGGCAGGCATGTTGAAATTGCCAATCATCTGTTCCGATATTCCTCCCTTTAGGGAAATTGGTCAGGAAAACGTCCAGTATTTTTCCTTAAAAGACTCGCCTGATCAGATTGCAGACAAGATCCTTGCGTTTGTCAGCGATCTCAAACCCCACCGCATGTTCCGCAATATGTTGCAGAATTATCTGTGGGATGATATCTATCACCACATGCTATCACCGCTGCTGGAAAGAATCTTTCCTTAGCCCTTATTCTATCCTCCCTGCCAGCGCGTTTAAGTTCTGAGTTTTCTCTACAAGCTACCGCAAAAAACAAACCCCGCAGGGAGTAGGACACTTTGTTTCTGCGGTTTTGAGCTACACACAGCAGACGGCAAACAACGGACACGATTATATCTCAAATTCGGCCACAATGAAGGTGTGGTCTGACGGTTTTTCCAACTGCCGCGGCCCAACATCGATCCAAGCCCTCTTGCATCTATCAGCAAGGCACTCCGTTGCCCAGATATGATCGACGCGCCAACCGAGGCCATGGCTGAAGGCGTGGGGAACCCTATAGTCCCAGAAGGTATATGCCCTTTCGTTGCGGTGATGCAAGCGAAACACATCCGCAAAACCCCAGGACTTAACAGTTGCAAGGGCCTTGTGCTCCTCAGGATGATACCCGATGCTCCCGAGCAACTTTTCAGGATCATACACATCTATTGGCTCCGGTGCCACGTTAAAATCCCCGGCCCATACGAGCGGCTCACCGGGTTGATAGTATTTGGAAAAGTACTCGTGGAGACGTCGAAACCAGCTAAGCTTATATTGAAATCGTTCCGAATCAGGGGCCGTACCCTGGGGCACATAGGTATTCACGACCGGCAGATCATTGATGTGAGCAGTGATCATTCTCGGCTCATCTATTATCTCTCCGTCGCCAAAGCCAAACCTTACATGGGCAGGTGGCGTTTTGCTGAGTATCGCCACTCCGTTGTATGACTTTTGTCCCCGAAAGGTGCAGGTGTATTCGAGATCTTCAAAGGATTCTCGCGGGAAGTCCTCATCCCGCACCTTTGTTTCCTGGATACACAGCACATCCGGCCTTTCCCTCTCTAACCAATTTCTGATAATAGAAAGACGGGCCCGTATGCCGTTGGCATTAAAGCTGGCAATTTTCATCTTCTCTAAATCCTCAGCGCTACTATTTCTGTTATAATTATTGAAACTCTACCATATTCAAGGTTTTTTGTCGCTCCAGGATAAAAGAATCACCGCCGGCCCACTAAATCATATAGAAAAACGGGGAAAAGAGAGATTCATTCATTTGTCTGGCGTGCTTCTTTCAAACTGAAAATATCCAGTTCAAGGGTTTCGAATGACATAACGGAAGACCTGGTTATTAAATAGGTTCCGAGACCGCGAGGGTTAGGATAAACTTGAAACAATTGTCACGATTGATCATTTAGACAGAGTGAGCCCAGATTTCAATACCAGAAGGAAATCGCTCGGATTTTGCGCTGTTTTCGTTATAATAACCAACAAATGATTGACTTTGTCGAGCCTATATGCTATTCCTATACCATAACGAAAAACGGACAATTTCATACGGTTTTGGTTATCATAACTAGGATCGGGTTCATATTCATATGGGCGATTACAAAAAACACCTTCGAATAGCGCAGGAAAAGCTTAAAGCAGTAAGGAATGCCTTCGTCAATGACCAACATACTGTTGTTGGCGATCTCGCAACTAAAGTCATCGAACAGCTTATTGAGGCTGACGCAGCAAGGGAGAATATACACTTTGGAACTCATCTCGATAGACATCGGTTTTCGGCAGCCAGATATCCCGAAGAAATAAATGTGGCCATGAAGAAGGTATGGTTCGCATATGGCGACCTAGGTTACGATGGCGTCAACGGTGAACGAGCAAAAAGAGTGATCAAAAGCCTCGATAACGTGGTGAAGTTTTTTGAGAACAGCTTCGGTGAGCAGGTTGAAGAATAAACGCATTTTTAGAAAGATAGTTTCAGTGCTTTCTTATATCAACGATTTGAAAGCAGTGGTCCTCTATGGGAGCTTTGCTAGAGGAGACTATGGGCCACGGTCTGATATTGATTTGATGCTCATCACAGAGAAAAAAGAGTCTTTTGAGATTATACAGAATGCGGTCATTTCCCTTGATCTAGGCCGCAATATCCAGCCCACTATCAGAACTGAAAAAGAGCTTGCTGAAACTGATTCAGGTCTATTGCAGAATATCTTCCTTGAAGGGAAGATTCTTTTCCTCCGTGAGCCGCTTGACCTTGACGTGTCGATGGTACTGAACCTCACACCTTTTCTCATTTACACCTTTGACCTCGCCAAATTAGACCAGAGAACAAAGGCGAAATTCAACAGAGCTTTTTACCCAAGAATGCACAAGAATTATCAATATCCAGGATTGCTCAAGAGACTGAACGGGGAGAAGCTCGCAAGTGGATGTGTCATGGTGCCATTTTCTGAAAAAAAACCCATTGAGAAGTTTCTCGGCTCATATAAGATCCAGTTCAAAGCGGTGCGTATGTGGAAATAATCTCATCGCAAACAACTCCTTTCACCTGAAGCACGCCGTGGTCGTGGCACCCAATGGGAGATCAGGCCGTCGATATGAAAGCAATAAGGTTTTTGCAAACTAAGATTCAGACCGCGAGCAAGTAAACCTGAGCATTGGTTTTTGGCTAGGTGCAAGCCTTTCCAAGCGTTTTCTGTGCCATACTTAACTGGCTCTTATCCCGACGCCTAGCATGAAAGCTTCTGAAAGAGAGCTCATGAAACCCAAAAGCCCACGATACGGCACATCACAGATCATTGAAAAAGCCAAGGAATTCGGGGCATCTCTGGCCGGCATTACAAATGTCGAGGCGCTCAAAAAGTCCCCGTCTCATCTCATGTATGGGAAACTTGATGAATACAAAACGGTCGGAAACAAGGAAGGCAACCTGAAACCGGGTGAAATCGCATGGCCCGAAAACGCCAGGTCCGTAATAGTCATCGCCATTTGGCACCCAGACGAAAAACCGGAACTGGACTGGTGGAGACACGGATATAGCGGTGGCACATCCGGCAACCGAATACTTATATCCATTAATTCCAAACTCTCAAAGTGGTTGGAAAAAGAAAAAGGGATCAAACCCATTACAGTGCCTTATCACATCGAGGACGGGGGGATTTTTCTGAAAGATGCAGCCGTTATTGCCGGGCTGGGATGCATCGGGAAAAACAACATGCTGGTGACCGCAGAATATGGACCTCGGGTCCGTCTGCGAGCTATGTTCACGGATGAATTGTTGCCGGAGACAGGTCCGGTAGAGTTCGATCCTTGTAGGGATTGCAGCATGCCCTGCAGAAATGCCTGTCCGCAGAACGCCTTCAGGAACGGGCCTTACAGCAGGGCCCTTTGCAGCATTCAAATGGAAAGCGACAGAGCCAATGCCGCTCTGACAAAAGCACGGCAAAGAACAGATAAACAGTCACTGCCTATTAAGTATTGCAGGGCGTGCGAACTCAGCTGTCCTGTGGGTCAATAATCGAATATGAGCCTCAATAGACCGGGAGATCATGCGAGGCATTGAGTAATCGCATGACGGCCCAAAAGGACTCTGAAAAGCCTTTGTGCGCACCAATAATTCCCTAATCGAGCACCTACGGTACCTGGCGGCGTATGGATCGGACTAACGGTCCCTACGATCTTTTATAACGGAATCTCCTTAACGCACCGAAATCCCAGCCAGTGGGCTCCGTTGACGGTATCCTCCGGAGTCCACCGGCAGGTGATCCTCACAAAGGTTGCAGAGCCCAAAAAGCATCCTCCTCTCATCGGCAGAAGCTCTCCTTGCCACTGGCCCTCACACATTTCCCATACATTGCCGCACATATCATAGCAACCGTAGGGGCTTATTCCTTCGTGAAAGAGGCCTATTTCTGAGGTACGCCCAAGATCGTATTCTCTCGAATTACACCTGTCCGAAAGGAAGTCATGACCCCAGGCCCACCAACGGCCGTCGGTTCCTCGACCGGCCTTTTCCCACTGGGCCTCATTGGGGAGGGATTTCCCTGCCCACTTGCTGTAGGCCCGCGCATCGTCCCAGCCCACAAAAACGACGGGCTGCATCGGTTGGCTCCATGAAGGCTGGCTCCAGAGCAAGGGTTCTCGATGCCCGGTCTCCTCAACGAACTTCCGATACTGGTAGTTGGTCACGGGATACCGATCAATATAGTATGACTCCAGGTACACGGTCCGGGCAGGTATCTCGGTGACAAATACGGAAGTCCGCCGCTGATCGAGCATGTAGATCTGAGCAAGCTCTTCTTGGGTTATCCCCATGGTGAATGAGCCTTCCGGTACCAGCACCATCTCAGCCCCGTCTCCGGGGCACTCAATGGTCTCAGGGAAGGGCCCATGCCCTAGTTGCATCCGGATATCCCAACGGTGTTCCAACATGTAATCCCTTCTTATTTATTTCAGTCAATGTCCTGGTCGAACTCACGAGGGGAGATTACCGATACCGGGTAATACTCTCAAGCAAGGGCATCAGGCAGCTTTCTTGCCCCTCACAAAAAATGCCTGAGGTCGGGTGCAGGCACAGTTAGGTATACCCCCTCATACCTGGCCACCTCAATCCCATTGTAGAGATGGGACAAAGAATCTGTCAAGGATTTCATGCCACTTGGATGTCACGGTTCAGCGTCGAAGGCCGAGCCCATCAGATTATACCTTGAAGAGTTCGGGCTTCCGCTCCTTCAGCCTTGATATAAACTCCTGGCCGCACTGACGGCCGTAGTTGAAGAAGTGGTCAATCCTGTCTTCGGTAGAATTGAGGGGAATCTC
>DATKZQ010000048.1:0-20101 GCA_035527895.1 Desulfatiglandales bacterium | reverse complement strand
CCAGCTCTGCCTCTTCAGGCGTGAACAAACTTTTGAGCAAGCGCAATTCCACCCCGCTGTCGCTAGGGGGGAAACCCCCAGGCAGTTTGTCTAGATGCTGAGCTAAGTTTTCGTAGGCATCCGTTTCCATAATGTCCTCCTCTGTATAAGGGGCCACATCTTGCATTGTGAATTAGCCGATTTATATTCTTCATTCGTACCCTTTCTACAATTCACAAAACAAGATGTGACCCCCCTCTATTCGTCGTCGTCAGTGTGGAAGAGCATGATCGCCCTGTTGTAAACCGTAATCTCGTTGCGTCCAAAGGCATGTTCGATTACCAAATGGTCGTATTGAATCGGTTCACCAACCTCTGGAATCCCATACTCTCCGGCCAGTTCCAGGAGCTGGTTTTCGTAGATGGCGTCAATTACTTCCGAAGTGAGGCTCTCACCCTGTAAAACTGTAGTTTCGATCCCTTCCTTCTGCGCAATGTCGTGGAGCATCCCGCGTCGGTACATAATGCTCATGATGTTGAGTCTCTGCGCTTTCCGAACGTCGGCCTTGGATAAGGTGGCTTTACGTAACTCACCCTCTGAAAGGTCCCAGGATGTACCCTGCCAGTTCTGGATCAGCCCTCTGTCGTCACAAACGGGGCATTGCCAAACAATTTCGAGCGAATCCGGCTCGATGGCCGCTACAATTTCACCTCCACATGGTCGCCGGTTCGGCCTCCTTCGGCACTTCACTCCAGTCGCGGCCGCAACTCCAGGCTGTGAGGTTGAGGCCGCAGATATGATAGCACTGAAATGCTTCACAAGGTTTCGAGCCGGCGCGGGTAGGCCCGGTGGAAGCAACCCAGATTCATCAAGAAAGTGCGTAATATCTGTGATCCATGTTTCGCCCAACCGAACCTCCTTTCAGCCTAACGGGCTGGCGGATGAGCTGCAGAAATCCACCTTGATACCTAGGTGCTTCGATTCGCAAATACCATAACGTATTTTCATCACTAGAAAGTCAGCAATCGCTCACTCAGCACTTAGTCCCGAGTAAATAAATATGTTATCGAATTTATGCATCGAGGGACTAAGGTTGTTGGGGTGAATTATTCCTAGCTCCGTTCCCTTGTAAGAAAGCGTTCTTAAAGGCCTCACTCACGCACGCCTCCATCCTGGTGAT
Organism: Desulfatiglandales bacterium; assembly: GCA_035527895.1. Classification (GTDB taxonomy): domain Bacteria; phylum Desulfobacterota; class DSM-4660; order Desulfatiglandales; family B25-G16; genus JADFWK01. The sequence goes on along the minus strand of DATKZQ010000048.1, from coordinate 18,942 downwards.
TTCTTCGTCCGTGAGCTTTGCGAACAGGCTCCTGCGTTTGTTCTTGGCCAAGCGGCCTTTGTTCTCAATACATAGACGGATGAATAGGTCAATGAGGCGGTCGGGCATATCCACCACGTCCTGGATGGCTAGTTTGGCTTTATCGTAGTCAAGTAGAAAGTCCAGTTCCAGGATCAACTCGGTCTCTATGGTTTCTTGAATAAACCAGAAGAGCCGTTCAGCTATCACGGTCATGTCAATGTAGCGGTAATAGACATCCGTCTCATTTTTGACTGTCATTCCTCCGTTATTATCTAGATCGAAATCGATCAGGGGCATTAATGGCTTTGAGAACACCCCCAGTGTTTCATCGTAGTCTTTGATTTTCCGAAGCATTGTGGCAGAGACAGGAAAGATCAGCCCTGGGGGTGTGAAGCCTGTTTTGGCCAGAATATTGTGGATCAGAAAACGATGAATCCTGCCGTTTCCATCGTCGAACGGATGCACGAACACAAACCCGAAAGAAATCGCAGCGGCAATGATTACAGGATGAAGTTCGGAGGACATCATACGATCGTAGGTATAGAACATACCTTCCATAAGGTCGGGCACATCTTTCGGTTGAGGCGCCACGAAATGAACCACTTCGTTTCCGTAGCTCACCGTCTGGCCCACGTAGTTTTGGCTGTCACGAAAATCACGGTTAGCGAAGCGCTCGTCGACAGTTGCCTGCTGGAGCTCAAGTAGGGACGGCTTGTTGAAGAATTCTCGTTCATCCGCAAGCTTGAGAAGTTCTATGAAACGTGCAGCTCGCCTCTGGTCTGGAGTCGCCCGTTCAATCTCAAAAGAAGACTTTGTCTCCTTGGTGTATAGATAGGAGAGTGCTCTTTGCAGAACATCTTTTGGATACTTACCAATAACCTCCACACTTCTCTCATTTAGCTGGAGGTCTATGTAGTTCTTCAAGGTGCCGTCTTTTCTGATTGTCGGGCAGAAACGTTTATCTCCCAAGAGATTGTTGTTAACCTTCTGTCGCTTCTCGGGTATGGGCTTGGCCGTGTAGTACTTGGTGGTCTCCAACAGATCAACATAGTTGGTTACCTTTGTGGGTTCCAGATCGAGTTCCTTGGCAGTGAGAAACTCATAGAGGAACCAGATCTTTCGAGCATACTTTCCGCCCGGCGTCTCCTTTATGAACGCTTCCAGTTCTGTTTGGTCGATAGCCTGAAAGAGTGAGCTGAGTATTTGCAGATTGAGTCCCTCAAACTTGAGCGCGAAAGTCAGATGATTCCCCAGCGCGTCACCAGGATCATAGTTCTTTGTATAGATTTCTGTTCTTCGGTACCCATCAATAACTGTTTTCCGGCGTCCTTTCTGGGTAACAAATGCTTGGGAATAGTGCGGCAAAACATCGAGAGAATATCGGCGGATTAATTCGTACCAGCCGACAGGTTTCAGGCCTGCGGTGCTGTTGAAGTCTTCGGTTTTCATTGCACAAATGTCGAAAAATGTATTCTCATGTAACAAAACGCTTTTCTGAATGCACTAGTGTAACAAAATATATTAAAATTGCAAGAGTTTTTCTTGGATCCGTGTTTTGGCTCATAATTGTAGAAAAATGCATTTTCTGGTGAAAAAACGCTTCGATAAGAACATCTCCGTCAAGAATGGATTTTCTGCTGCTTGTCTCCAATCTGGAGCGTATGGAAAATGCCGTGATATGACTTTCGTATCCTCAGCATTACGCCTAAATGGATTGGGCTTGGCGGGAGGTCCTTGCGAAATCTCTTGGAGTGCCCAGATCGGTTAGTATTGTTCCTCAACTAGCCATTGGCAGCACCTTGTGGTTCCCATGATCGGGCCTGAGGATTTGCTTTCTGGTATGAAATCCTTAAAGCTCACTGCCGGTGCAACCCTCGACGAATCGTCATCCGTTTGCCAAAACCATATGCTGCCCGATTCCAATCCTCCGCCTTGCCCATTTTTTACACATCTTAAAAGAAAAAGGCCAACCAAAGGAAGGCACTGTCCGCAGGCTTAGCGAGGAAATTCGTACCCTGGATTCTGAACCCGCCGTATTCACTGCCTGTTGCGCCATAATAAATATTCCCGCCAAAGGTTACCTGGCAATTCTGGCTTATATCCCAGGTGGCCCGGGGTTGAAGTACTCCCGAAGGATCGTCCGCGTTATTGATCACCGTGAAAAACACATTAAACAAGGGGTGGAGCTCCACCCTGATGTGGCCGCCAAGGTATGTCCGGCCCAGGGTGGAAACCTGACCACGGGCGAGGCGCTCCAAAACGCCCGGATCGGCAAATGCCTCTGTGTAGCGGTCACTGCCTAAGCCGTTGTAAAAGAACTCTATAAACCCATAGAAGTTCTTTCCCCACCACACCCAGGAGTAATCCATATTGGCCACAAAGGAAAGGTAGTCGTCCTCGTCGCTATCCTTGTCCACAAAGGTCCAGGTAATGTTCAACCGCCAGGTTGCGTCGCCGAGATAACCGGTAGAGCCTAAGCCGGCCACTTCATCTTTGAAGTGTTTGGCGGCCATCATATCGAACTCGGTGGTTCCCGAGGCAACGTGCAGCTTTCCGGCCAGGGACGACTGGCTCCATTCCACATCCCCGCTCAACGGGTCCCGTCCGGGTACATAAAGAAACTGCAGGTCGCCCGTGCTTTGCAGGGGAAGTTGGACGTATACCATGTCGTCGCCGACCTTGTATTCCCGCTCGATATCCGTCGGTGAGAAGGGGTTGACCAGGTCCATGGGGTTGAAAAGGAAGCCGTTCCCCCAGGTGACTGCCTGTCGCCCGATGCGGACCACACCCCATTTCGGCAGCAAGGATAAGGAAAGCCGGTCCAGCCGGTGGTAGAGAATATGATGGTCGGTTTGATCAATCGTCGTGGTTAGGTCCAGAAGGCGGCGATCGTCTTCCAGTGGAGAGCCGAAGAGCAAGCTGTCCTTGAAGAGATCCGGCAAAAGCCGTTCCAGCTCTCTTTCCTTTTCCCAGGTGTCTCCACCCGAAAGAACGACTTCATAATGAGTCTCAAAGTACCCCCACTCTCCAAAGAAAACCTTATTCTTCAAGCGGCCCTCGGCGCTGCCGTCATAGTAGGTTCCAGTGCCCACCAGTTGATAAACCGATTCGTCGTCGGGCCATGAAACTGACCCCCGGACCTTGATGTGGCCGCCCCATTCGGCTTCTATGGTTTTGTGCCACTGTTCAGCGGGTTTCGATTCGTTCCCGGGGGATACGGGCGCGGCCTCATTTGCTACGCCGGCAAACGCCCACGAGGTGCAGGGGGCGATTTTGACCGATGAGACCCCGAGCAGTACACACGCAGCAATCAAGCAGATTCTCTCGAAATGACTCGCGATCACGTCCCCTCTCTGTTGGCCGAGGCAAGGTGGCCCTTTGAAGCCTGTATATCATAAAGATGTGTGGAATATCTTGCTTGTCCCGATTTTACCTTTCTTTAACCTGGTCGTCCGCCACCAGGCCGTCCCTGAGGTAGATGAGCCGGCGAGCATACTCCATGACCATGGGATCATGCGTGGAAAAAATGAAGGTGACTTTTTTCTTCTCATTCATTTCCTTCATCATCTCCAATAGACCTTTGCCGTTCTTGGAATCCAGGTTGGCGGTTGGCTCATCCGCCAAGACGATGGATGGATTGGACACGATGGCCCTGGCCACGGCCACCCGCTGCTGTTGCCCACCGGATAGCTCGGCAGGGCGTCTGTCGTATGTGCCCTCCAGGCCCACCTCATCGAGTATCTCCTTGGCCCGTTCATGTCGCTCGGCTGCCGCCACGCCCTGGAGGAGCATGACGAATTCCACATTTTCCAGGGCTGAGAGGACCGGAATAAGATTATAGGCCTGGAATACGAACCCGATCTTCTGCAAACGCAGGTTGGCCAGGTCCGATCGGCTCATTTCCTCCAGGGCGTTCCCGTCAACTACGGCCCTGCCGGAATCGGGAAGGTCCAGACCGCCGATAATATTCAGCATGGTGGTCTTGCCCGACCCGGACGGGCCTGCAATGGCAACAAAACCACCCTTTTCTATGGACAGGCTCACGCCGTTGAGGGCGGGAACCTCGACCCTTCCTTGGTGGTAAGTCTTCTTGATGTCCGTACATTCCACGATGCTCATAGTCTGTCTCCCGACGTGTTACATGCTTGGGGTGATCCGTTTGTTCCGCGTTGTTTTCAACCGGCACTCGATCAGGTATGGGCCATGGCCTCTACCGGGGTAAACCTGGCCGCCTTGACAGCCGGATACGCGCTCACCAAAAGCCCGAGAATGAATACCACCAGGTTAGCCATGATGACGTCTTTGCCCTGGAGTATCGGGTAAATTACCCGGGGCATACCGGCGAACTCAAGGCCGGCGGAAAGCGATGAAAGATCGATGCCGTTAACCGACAGGGCGAAAACGCTCAAAAATCCCAGGCTGTTCCCAATCGCCATGCCGAGAATCAGGAGAAAAAACGATTCTGCGAGGACCTCTTTCACGATCCACCATGGCTTCATACCCAATGCCTTGAGCAAGCCGAACTCCCGAATCCGCTCGAAAACGGCCATCAGCAGAGTATTCACAATGCCAAAGCCCATGGCGATAAACGTTACTAAGAACCACAAGAAGATGAAGCCGTCATACATCTTCAACACCGCCGTGACAAAGGGAAGGAGTTCTTGCCAGGTCTGAACCTCATATTCGGTGGAGGGCAAAGCGTTTTGCAGGGCGGCGGCTACTTCATCCGCTTGCTGCTCACCGGGCAGGATAATGGACACCTCTGAGATAGCTTTTTTCAACTTCAGCATCTGCTGGGCTGCAGGCATGGTTACAAACAGGAACTGTTTCTCCGTGGCTTTCATTTCGGCCCTGAAAACCCCGACAATGCGGAACGCCCGGGAGGCGATTTCCCCACCGGCATCCTCTGACATGAGAACCAGCTTATGGCCCAATCTGGTCTCAAATTTATCGGTCAAGGCCTTGCCCACCACAGCCCCATATGTGTCGTCGAGCGTGAGGTAACGTCCTTGCGCTATGGCCTTCCCGATGAATGAAACTGTGGCCTCTCTTCCGGGGTCGATTCCCACGAGAGTGACCCCGCTGGAGTGCCGGGCGTTGCTGGCAATGGCGTTGACCCGAACCCTGGGGGCCCATAGGGCGCCGGGTGGGAGGATCGTGCCGAGGGCGGTTTCCACCACCTGGGAATCGGTGATACTGTTTTCGATGACCGGATCACTTCGATACCCTTTATGGTGCACCTGAATGTCCCCCGTGAGAGTGGCGATACCGTTTCGCACCATCTCGCCGGCGATCCCCTGCATCAGCGCACCCAAGAGGATCATGCTCCACACCCCGATAATTACCGCGGTCGTAATGACCGTAGTTCGCCTCGGGTTTCGCCAGATATTTCGCCACGCTAGCTGAAAATACATTGAGAATTCCTTTTGCTAGGTTATCCCCCAATTTCCCATTCTTCACACGCTGGCCAGCGCTTCCACCGGGCGGAGACGCCGGACCTTAAGGGCGGGATAGAGAGCAGTCAGAAGCGTAATGACTAACACCAAAGCCGGTCCTATCGTCACGGAAAGCACGGAAAGCTGGGGAAACATCCGCTCGGGCAAACCATACTGACGAAGCACTTCCGCTGCACCGGAGATGATGATTCCATGAACCTGAAAATACCAGGTGATCAGGCTGCCCGCGATAATGCCCATGACAACGCCCACAACGGTAATGCTCGACGATTCAATCAAGATGAGTTTGGTCAGCCGCCACGGGGTGATTCCCACAGCCAGAAGAACGCCATATTCCCTGGTCCGTTCAAAGATAGCCATGAGGAAGGTATTCAGGATACTGAAGGCCACCACCACGATCAAAATGATGTAGAAGATAAACCCGCTCACGAGGTCCATCTTGATGCCCTCGATCAAACCAGGGATGAGCTCCATCCAGTCTAAGACCACCAGTTGATGATCGTCCTTGCTCAGATTCCTGATGCCGGCCGCAACAGCCCTTTTCATCTCCGGCACGTCACCCAGGGACTCGCAAAGGGCCACCACCTCATGGACGGCGCCATGCATGGTGTAGACGTCTTGAAAGTATGTAAGAGGGATATGGATGGTGCTGCGATCGAAGTCCTCTTGACCGGAACTGAAGATTCCCTTTACTTTGGCTACGGTGGCCGCGATAGAGCCATCACGCCCCTGGCCCAGCACGACCAGTTCATCACCCAAGCCCACCTGCAGGTTCTTGGCCAGAAGCTCTCCCACCAAGGCTTGATCAATGTCTCCGGCAGAGAGATAACTTCCCTGGCGAATCAGTTCCTTGAAGGTAGAGACCCCGGCTTCCCTAGCCGGGTCAATTCCGATCACCATGGCACCGTAGGTCCGCTCCTTGGAGGTAACCAGAGAGAATGCGTCGGCCCGAAAGGTATAAGCCGCAATCCCCCGGGTCTTCTCCAGGATTCCGGCTATCGCAGCGGGATTCGGCACCACCAAGCGGATGTCCCCTGTATCATTATAGCCCTTGGCCTGCACCTGCAAATGCCCGGTATGTATTGTAACCGCCGAATTGATCATGGTGTCGTAGGAGCCAAACTGCCATGACAACATAAAGACCAGCAGCAGGCTCGCAAATGCGATGGCGAGCATGGTCAGGACCGATCGCCTGGGATTCCGCCAGACGTTCCGCCAGGCCATTTTGACATCTAAGGACATGGGGCCTTATCTCCTGGGGTTCCTTAACCAAGTAAGGGTGAAGAAACTATCCGGCAGGTCTTCTTTAAAGGTAAGTTCCCTATAGTCCAATACCGTATACTCATCCTTAACGTCGGCCTTCTGCATCTTCCAGACCTTGGGCATAAGCTTCCCGCCGAGCATCTGGATCTCATGGCCGGTCATGGCCTTGACCAGTTTGAGATCCTCATCGTAGAACTCCTCGCTCAAAAGGATATGGTCCTCCCGAATCTTGAGCTTCTGCATGCCCCATACTACCGGCGCCTCAGGTCTTGGCACGCACTTGATAACGTATACCTTTTTTTCATCCTGGATTTCGGTGGTCAAGATCGTGTTGGTGTAGTCCTCGATTATGCTGTCGGATTTGGCTAAGTCGTTGTTGGAGAAATCCGATCCCATCCAGGCCTGCGACATCATGGAGGGCGGAAGCTTGATAACCCGGTTGACCTTGGGATTGTACATCCACATCTCGCTCCCTCTCTTGAGGGTGCCGTTGCCACGATCCTTGGGAGGGGCAACGATGACAAAAACGCTGTCTTTCCGACCTTTGGTCCAGGCCGTGATTGTCAGGGTCCGTTCCCAATTCGGTCGATGAACGGTCATGTCCACCGTGGCGGTGGAGGCCTTACCCCGATAATAGTTCACGGCGGCCTCCACCAGGGCTTGGGCATCCTGTGCTCTTGCTTTCGCGTTTGGACCAGCAAAAACATACACAAGCAGCAACAGCGCCGAGATCATCTTTTTTGTCACAGTGCACTCCGCAATAGTAAGGTTTAGATGAATCTTGGTTCTCTCTATTTCTGAAAAAGACCGGTGTGCCTTTTTGAAGATTAGTAGCGCCACTATATAGGCTCAGTTCTTATCAGGTCAACTGGGAAATACAAAATGCTATTTTGCTACCCTTGATCCAGCGCTGATGAATTCGAAAACCCTCCTTAGCTCTTACGAGTTCAAACTGTGAGAACGAGGCTTCAATGTTCTGGGGAAAACCGCACTACCCTTCATGAACAACCTTACTAAACTGTAATCTTCCTGAAAGGAAAGGGAAAGGTTTGGTGCATATTGTATGTGCATATGCCAAGAGGGAGCCCGTGGCCTCAGCGAAGACCTGGACCGCGCCTTTGGCCGGCTTAATGTTTTGTTTGGAGATCTAAAGAAAATAAGAGCGCAGCTGAATAGCATCGAATCCATTGACCTGAACCCGGTTTTATGTTCTTCGAAGAGAATATTGTGGCAGACGCCAGGATTATGCTCAAAAAGGGGAAAACCGCCAAAGAAAGCGGGAAGCACTGACTAATTAGTTCGCCCTTGGATCACTTGTCTACTTTGTGGTCCAGAGGGGATATGGGCTTTCTCAGAAAACCCTAAGAGGAGTTATCGTAATTGCTCGGAAAAGACAGTGGCGCTGACTATCTTCTGGGCCTCTTTGGAGTTGACTCAAAGCTCATGACCAAAACGATTCTGATGTAAATCAGTTTTACTTCGTTTTTGAAATTGATATTTGTGGTACTATGTTATTCGGAGCAGTGCTAAACAGTGGGCAAAAGCAAACAGCGAGGATGCGATGACGCTGGAGTCCATGATTAACACGCATGGCTATTGGGCCGTTTTAGTGGGCACATTCTTCGAGGGCGAAACCGTCCTCCTCCTGGGGGGCTTTGCCGCGAGCCAAGGATATCTCGTATTGCGCTGGGTCATAGTGGTTGCTTTTTTCGGGTCCCTGTGCGCCGACCAGGTGTTCTTTTTTTTGGGCCGCCGTTACAGCCCGGCGATTCTTGCGAGGCGTCCTTCATGGAAAGCCCGTTCCGACAAGGCCCAACGGCTTTTGGAACGATTCCGAACCCCCCTAATTCTCGCGTTTCGATTCATGTACGGACTGCGTACAGCCGTACCCTTTGCAATCGGTATGAGTAAAGTCCCGACAGGAGAATTTGTCTTCCTTAACATTATTGGTGCATTAGTTTGGGCGATTATTGTGGGGACCAGTGGATACCTCTTCGGCAATGTCCTCGAGACCTTACTGGGTAATATCAAGCACTATGAATTTCATATTCTTGGGGGAATAGCAATCGCAGGGGCACTGACCTGGACACTATATTTTCTTTATCGGTATAGAAGACACAAAACTTCTTCAACCTCAACGGCTTCTGAGTCGGGGTCCCGATTTCAATAGAACCCCAGAAGAGGCCGGGATTGGTATTCGGTTGTTTTTCTTAAAAGATTTCATTGTGGCCCAAAATCATTTCACTCGCCTTCGCCAGGACTCGACCTTCGTAGCCGAAGCGGCTACTTCGGCGGAGCAGGTTGCCCCGCGCGGAAGCGCGGGGAGCTTCACTTTACGGCAGTAGACCGAAGAGAATTAAGTATGGGCGAAATTGGAAAAGCCTTTTGGGGTCTCCCCGCCGGTGAGTTACTTCAGCAACTCGACACCACACCCCAGGGCCTAAGAGGCGAAGATGCCCAAAGGCGCCTCAGGGAATTTGGCCCCAACCTCCTTAAGCCCAAGAAACCATCGGATGCGCTGGCGCTCCTGCTGGCTCAATTCAAGAGCCCCATTATCCTCATCCTGCTTTTCGCAGCAGGATTGTCGCTTTTCCTCCATGACCCTGCCGACGCCCTCATCATCCTGACAATCGTCTTCGTAAGCGGCCTTCTCGGATTCTGGCAGGAACGAGGCGCCGCAAATGCAGTTGAGAAGTTGCTTGCTCTTGTGCAAATAAAGGCTATTGTGTTGCGCGATGGCAACTCGAAGGAAATACCTGTCGAGGAAATTGTCCCCGGTGATGTTATTGTCCTCTCCGCAGGGGGGAACATACCAGGAGATTGTCTTATTCTTGAGTCCAAGGATCTCTTCGTCAATGAAGCTGCCTTAACGGGTGAAACATACCCTGCAGAAAAAATGGTTGGGGTTCTGGTACCGGAAACGCCACTCAGTCAGCGGGCCAACGTCCTCTTCATGGGAACCCATGTGGTCAGCGGCACGGCAAAGGCAGTGGTTGTGCGCACCGGTACCGAAACCGAATTCGGTAAAGTCTCTGAACGGCTGAAATTGAGACCGCCAGAAACGGAATTCGAACGAGGTGTCAGGAGATTTGGGTATTTCCTCATGGAAGTTACGCTTATGTTGGTAATTGCCATCTTTGCCATCAATGTCTACCTGGCACGACCGATGCTGGATTCCTTTCTCTTTTCGCTAGCACTCGCCGTGGGGCTAACCCCGCAATTGCTGCCGGCGATTATCAGCATCAACCTTGCCCACGGCGCCAAACGAATGGCAACCGGGAAGGTCATTGTCAAGCGGCTCGCCTCGATTGAGAACTTCGGCAGCATGAATGTGCTGTGCTCTGATAAGACCGGCACCCTGACCGAAGGAGTGATTCGGTTGCACGCCGCTTTCGACGCTGAAGGCAATGAGAGTGAAAAGGTCCTTTTCCATGCTTATCTTAATGCCTTTTTTGAGACGGGGTTTACGAGCCCCATCGACGAGGCGATTCGTACCCATCGGCAATTCGACGTGTCCGGTTACCTGAAACTGGACGAAGTGCCGTATGATTTCGTTCGCAAGCGTTTGAGCGTCCTTGTGTCGAAAGATGAAAGACATCTGATGGTGACCAAGGGTGCGCTCCAGAACGTGCTTGCTGTGTGTTCGTCAGCAGAGACTTCTAATGGAACGATCGTTGAGTTAGCCGCGTTACAGAAAGGGATACAGGAACGCTTTGAGGGGCTCAGTAAGAGTGGTTATCGGACGCTTGGGGTCGCTTACCGAGATGTGGGCTCTGAGTCACTCATTACCAAAGACCATGAGGCAGCCATGACGTTTCTGGGATTTCTTGCTGTCTTTGATCCACCCAAGCCCGGGATTGCTGAAACCATCAGCCACCTCAAACGCCTCGGCGTTTCACTGAAGATTATCACTGGGGATAATCACCTGGTTGTTGCCACGGTAAGTCAACACATAGGCTTGTCAAACCCGCAGATCCTTTCAGGTCAAGACCTTCGCCGGATGAGTGATGAGGCCTTGCTTCAACAGGTGAATGATGTTGACGTCTTCGCAGAGGTGGAGCCCAATCAGAAAGAGCGCATCATTATCGCCCTGCGGAAAGCGGGAAACGTGATAGGTTACATGGGAGATGGAATCAACGACGCCTCCGCGCTCCACGCCGCCGATGCCGGCATCTCTGTGGATAGCGCCGTGGACGTAGCCAAGGAGGCTGCCGATATTGTTCTGCTCGAAAAAGACCTGGAGGTGCTCGTGCAGGGCGTGCAGGAGGGCAGGAGGACCTTTGCCAACACCATCAAATACGTGTTTATGGCAACCAGCGCCAATTTTGGAAACATGTTCAGCATGGCGGGGGCGTCCCTCTTTCTGTCTTTTCTCCCGTTGTTACCCAAGCAGATTTTGCTCACCAATCTAATGACTGACTTTCCGGAGATGGCTATCGCTACAGACACTGTGGATAGTCAAATGGTTGAGAAGCCTCGGCGGTGGAACATCGGGTTCATCCGCAAGTTTATGATGACATTCGGCATCCTGAGTTCGGTTTTTGACTACCTCACCTTTGGTGTGCTTTTGCTCGTCTTGCATGCCTCAACGGATCTGTTCAGGACAGGGTGGTTTGTTGAGTCTGTTATATCAGCTTCGCTGATTGTGCTGGTAATTCGGAGTCGCAAGCCCTTCTTCAAGAGCATGCCAGGGCGGTATTTATTGGTGGCAACCCTCACGATTGTTGCTGTGACACTGGTTTTCCCTTTCACCCCGCTTGCCGAAATCTTCGGCTTCCGTCCTCTGCCGATTCTCTTCCTTTTCGTCTTGGGCGCGATTGTCGCCACCTATATCCTGGCAGCTGAAGTGACGAAAAAGCTCTTTTACCGTAGGGTGAGGTTCTGATGAGAAAGGCCAGAAATATCTCTCCCATGTCAAAAGAGCGTCCCTTGTAGCATCGTGTTTGTTCAGCAGAGGGATGTCAGCGATGTTAGACATGCTATCACTCATGCTTATGTCTGTGCCTGTTGGGTTCATTGGATCCCTCACCGGGCTTGGCGGAGCAAGTATCCTCATTCCCCTCTTGGTCTTCTTTGATATTCCCGTTAAGGAGGCAATAGCATCCGGCATGGTGACTATCATAGCTACTTCCAGTGGCTCAGCTTCATCTTTTGTTAGGGAGAGAATGGCTAACGTGAAAATTGCGATGTATCTTGAGATGTTCACTATTACCGGTGCGATACTGGGTGCAACAGTTACAACGATAATTGCTCCCACCTACCTCTATTTTTTCTTTGCAGCATTCTTACTCAGTTCTTTTGTTAAACTAAGGGGCTCAACCAAAAATGATCCTGTTCCCTGTAACAATCAAGACAGAATCTCCGGGTGGCTTGAGCTTAGGGGGAGCTATTTCGATGAGGTCAAAAAAGAGATCATTGAGTATAGGGTTTGCAATGCTCTTTTGGGAGGGATAGGAATGTTTGTGGCCGGAGTTGCTGCCGGAATGCTCGGAATAGGAGCTGGTGCGTTCAAGGTAACGGTTCAAGAAAGCGTACTGAAAATGCCGTCAAAGGTCTCCACCGCCACCAGCAATTTCATCATTGGTATGACGGCATTGGCGGGCACGAGCGTTTATCTCTTGTCAGGATTCCTCAATGTAACGTTAATGGCGCCAATGGCCGTAGGAACCACCATCGGTGCAATAGTTGGGGGCAGAGTTCTGAATAAACTAGGGGATACAAGCCTCCGAATCCTCTTTTTCATAGTCGTTATCTTTCTCATCGCTCAAATGTTATACAAGGGGGTAATGTCACTGTGAGCTCTGTTGACTTAGGCGGTGGTGAGTCTAGACTTGAAACAGCTATTAGCTACCTGCTTGTAATAGGGGTCGTCACGAGTCTACTTTTGGAAGCGATCGGCATGGTTCTCTTTTATCATTCCTATGGTCAGTTTTATCTATCGGAAGATAAAGCCATGTTTTTGCATGGACGGAATTTTTTCAACTTCCTTCATGTCCTGCTTTGCGGAGGCTTTCCAGACAAGAGCCCCATTCTTTTCATGACCCTCGGCATAATTATACTGATGTTGACCCCTTACGTGAGGGTAATTGTGTCAGTCCTCTATTTTGCATGGAAAAGGAATATCAAATACGTTTTGATAACCGTTTTCGTCTTTGCGGTATTAACGATAAGCTTAGGTTTACATTAGCCGGCGATCAAATATCGCGTCGAAGTCCTTGAGGAGCCGGTGAGAAACCTATAAGATCTTCTCAAACTATCTGGATTGGGAGACCCCATGTTTCGATTTCTCTTTAAAAAGGAGCAGCAAGTCGAGCAATTGATCTACGGGTATTTGGATAACCTAAAGATGGTCCACGAGAATTTTTTAAAGGCCATGAATATCTATTTTGAAAGGGGTTTCTGCGAGGACTTTGAGTTTCTGATCGAGCAGACGCATAAGCTGGAATCTAAGGCGGACGATACTCGATACGAGATCGAAACCTTGATGTACGCCAAAGCGCTGATTCCGGAGTCGCGGGGTGACATTTTGGGGTTGCTCGAGGCAATCGACCAAATCCCTGGCCTTTTTGAGCTGATCCTTTACATGATTCAAACCCAAAGGCTGGCTGTCCCAGATTTCCTGGTTATGGACGTCAGGGAACTGGTAAGTGTTTCCTTGCAGTGTTGTGATCTACTGGTCAAGGAAGTAGAGGCGCTCTTCAGAAAGTCCGGAGACATAAGGGCCTTGGTAGCTACCATCGACAACAACGAGAGTCATTGTGACCACATCGAGCGGCGGATCATAACCCGGATCTTCGATTCGGATTTGGACCCGTTTCAAAAGCTTCAACTCAAGGAAATGGTCATTCAACTGGGCGAGATCTCGGATCAAACCGACCGGGTATCTCGTCGGGTTCACATAATCAGTATCAAGAGGCGGGTATAATGTCTGCCCTTCTGAGTGGAATATTTCTCGGCTGGTCCCTGGGCTACCACGATGCGGCTAATGTATTCGGTTCTGCCGTGTCGTCGAGGATGCTCAAATTCTCAACCGCAGCCCTTCTTGCTTCTGCCTTTGTCCTCATAGGAGCCGTTTTGGAGGGTAACGCTGGGATTGAAACGCTTGCCGGCCTGACACATTTGAACCTGGGTTTGGCCGTGGTTTGCTCCCTTGGAGCGGCCATCACGGTGACAATTATGACAACCATTGGGCTTCCCGTATCCACTTCCCAGGCAGCAGTTGGTGCGATAATAGGTATTGGTTTTTTTAACCGACAGCTTAACCTAACAGGGATAGGGAAGGTCGTTGCATGCTGGTTCGGAACACCCGTCGGCGCCGCATTCATTGCCATTTTGGTATATAGAGGGCTTGGCTCCCTGTATAACAGGCTTGGAGTGAACCTCTTTCAATCCGATGTTCTGGTCCGTCTGTGCCTGATCGCTGCGGGCTCCTATGGTGCCTATGCCCTCGGGGCGAACAACGTGGCTAATGTGACAGCGGTTTTTGTGGGCGCGGGCTTCATGTCGTCGTTTTCTGCGGCCCTCATCGGAGGTCTGAGCATCGGCCTCGGGTGCTTGACCTTCAGCCGTAAGGTCGCAGCAACGGTGACAAGAAAACTCGTGAGACTCGATGCCTTCTCTGCCCTGGTGGTTGTTCTGGCGGAGGCCATTACCATGCACGCATATACCTTTGTGGGAGTACCGGTTTCCGCATCTCAGGCGGTAGTGGGAGCGGTGTTAGGCGTGGGCATAGTAAAGGGTATCAACACAATCCGCCGGCGCACTTTGGTTAATATCCTGCTCGGTTGGTTCCTGACCCCTGTGGTGGCGTGCTTTTTAGCACTGGCGATAAATTCTGTCGCTCATATGCATTATGTGGTTCCGAAGTAACTATCACACAAGAGGTACTCAAGGTTTCAATCATTCTCGATCCTATTTTTTGCAAAGGAAATAATCAGGCGAGTCTTTTGCAAAGGGTTACGTTTTGACATCCATCTGCGCAAGAAATGGGGGACATCTCGGGTGGAGAGAACATGATGGAAACTAAGATCCTTGAAATCCTCCTTCCTCACCTTGCACACTGGGGTTATTATATCATAATCCTCATGACCTTTCTTGAGACATCGGTTTTTCTCGGCCTTTTGGTGCCAGGCGAAAGTGTAGTGGTCATAGCGGGGCTTCTGGCCTCGAAGGGTGTGTTTGAATTGGGAGATGTTATTTGGGCCGCCTCACTGGGTGCCATAATGGGAGATACTGTGGCATATTTTATTGGTAATACGTTTGGCGAAGGATTCTTCCTGAAATATGGTCGCTATTTCTTCTTTAAACAGGAATACCTTACTGAGGCCAGAGGGTTCTTTGATAAGCACGGTGGAAAGACCGTATTCTTTGGCCGCTTTATAGCGTGGCTTAGATCCTTCGCCCCGGTAGTCGCGGGGATCTCGAAGATGCGCTATTCAAAATTCCTATCTTTTAATGCGGCAGGCGGGATAGCATGGGCAGCGATTTTTTCAGTGCTTGGCTATTTTGTTGGTAATAGCTGGGAGATAATAAGGGTATATCTTGGCCGCTTGGGTGTTCTTGGGTTTATCGCCGGTACAGCGTTCCTGTATGCTTATTTTCTTTTCACGAAAAAGAGGCGATTGATTCAAGGAAGCATTGGCTGGATAAATGGGAGATTGTCCTCTCATATACCGAGGACATGGGAATTTGTGAAGGGTCGTCTTAGCGCTGGCGAATGGTACGTTATGAATCTCACCATAGGATTGGCCCTTTTCATTATCGCCCTCTCATCCTTTGGTGAGATAGCAGAGGACGTAATAGACAAAGAAACCCTCTTTCATCTCGACTTCAGAATACAGACGCTGATAGAAAGGATAGTCAGTCCAGGAGTGACAAGATTTATGGTGGAGATAACCAACTTCGGAGGCACTTATATTGTAATCATGACAATTGCGGCAATCATCGGATACCTTATGCATAAAAGGGACTGGTGGAGGCTTTTTGCCCTTTTTCTTGCAGCCGGTTTAGGGGAGATCCTTCTCGTCCTTCTGAAGCTTGCCTTCCACAGGCCACGGCCGGCCCATGATCTGGCAGTGGCTCATGGGTACAGTTTTCCGAGCGGCCACGCCTTCAGTGCCATGATCGTATATGGGTTTCTCATCTATATGGCATGGAAATTCCCAAGGAATAAGGCATTAACCTCTGCGATATCTGCTACATTAATGTTTCTAATCGTTCTCATTGGTGCAAGCC
Source organism: Desulfatiglandales bacterium (assembly GCA_035527895.1). Classification (GTDB taxonomy): domain Bacteria; phylum Desulfobacterota; class DSM-4660; order Desulfatiglandales; family B25-G16; genus JADFWK01. Next base: position 2,968 of record DATKZQ010000048.1, on the reverse strand, counting down.
GGATCTATCTCAATGTCCACTGGTTAACGGATGTCCTCGGAGGCTATGCCGCGGGTCTTGCTTGGCTTGTGCTGAGCGTCATTATAGCAGGTGCATTGAAACAGGTGACCTCAACGAAGGCAACGGATGGCGAGGCAATCTCTTCCGGAAATTCCTGCTTTGATTGACGTTGTGAGCTTTGTAATCTGAAATCGACGCCCGGGGTGCCCTATGAAAAAGAAGCTTTTGCGTAGTATCGGCCCCCTGTTCGGCCTGCTCCTTTTCGCGGTGGCCCTCTGGGTCCTACGCCACGAACTCAGGGCCTATCATCTTCACGACGTAATGCGCCATTTGCGGGAACTTCCCGCTAAAAGGCTTTGGTTGGCTCTTGGTCTTACCGTCGTGAGCTATCTCGTCATGACAGGGTACGATACCCTGGCATTACGGTACATCCGACATCCCCTCGCCTACAGCAAAACCGCTCTGGCGTCTTTCATCGCTTATGCCTTCAGCAATAACATAGGGTTTTCTATGATTGCCGGCGCATCAGTGCGTTACCGTCTTTACTCCGCCTGGGGCCTCACGGCCTTTGAGATTACCCAGGTCATTGGTTTTTGCACTTTGACCTTGTGGCTTGGTTTTTTTGTCCTGGGAGGTGTAGTTTTTCTATTCGAACCCCTGGTGCTACCCGCGGTGCTGCATTTCCCCTTCACGTCGGTACATTTACTCGGGAGGATATTCCTTGCCGTTGTGGCCGCCTTCATCCTGTGGAGTTTTTTAGTGAAGAGGCCTCTCAAGGTAGGGGGTTGGGAGTTCTCCCTTCCCTCCCCTGGCCTCCTTCTCTCACAAATCACGGTTGCTTCTTTAGACTGGGCTCTGGCGGGCATGGTCCTTTACGCTCTCTTACCATCGGTCCCAGGTCTTTCGTATCTAGGGTTCATGGGTCTCTATCTGCTGGCACAACTGGCCGGACTCGTCAGCCAGGTCCCTGGGGGTCTAGGCGTCTTTGAGACGGTTATCATGCTGCTCCTCTCCCCATATGTTCCCCCGTCCCAGGCACTCGGATCCCTTTTGGCTTATAGGGGCATATACTACATCTTCCCACTTCTGGCAGCTACGATTTCATTGGGTATTCAAGAGGTTTTTCGGAAGAAGGCCGCACTGCAATGGGTCATTCAAACCTTCGGTCAGTGGGGTTCCGTTTTGGTGCCGCAGGTTCTGGCCTTCACTACTTTTGTGGGAGGGGCGATCATGCTTTTTTCAGGGGCCACGCCGGCAGTGAGTAGCCGGCTTGCATGGCTGAAAAACTTCATGCCTTTGCCTGTAATAGAAATCTCCCACTTCCTTGGAAGTTTTGTCGGTGGCTGGCTTCTCCTTCTGGCCAGGGGCCTGCAGCGGAGGATCGATGCCGCTTATGTCCTCACAGCGCTTCTCCTTGCCGGCGGAATTGTCTTTTCTTTGCTCAAAGGGGCTGATTATGAGGAAGCGATCATTCTCTCCGTCATGCTGGGCGCCCTCCTTCCCTGTCGCCGGCACTTTTACAGGTCTGCATCGCTGTTTGGAGAGAGCTTCAACCCGGGCTGGATAGCCGGGATCGCTGCGGTCCTCCTCTGCTCCGTATGGCTGGGGCTTTTCTCATACAAACACGTGGAGTTCAGCGGAGATCTGTGGTGGCAATTCACTCTAGCCGGGAATGCCTCCCGATTTCTTCGGGCCATAGTGGGGGTCGTGGCCGTCATGCTCTTTTTTGCGCTGGCGAGGATGCTCAGCCCGTCTCAACCCATGCTCTCCGGGAGGAAGCAGGAAGATTTGGAAAGGGCTGGCGCCATCGTCCAGAATTCTCCCAGGACTTATGCCGGCCTTGCCCTTCTCGGCGACAAGTCCTTCCTGTTCAGCCAAAACGGGAATGCCTTTATCATGTACGGCATAGAGGGAAGGAGCTGGGTCAGCATGGGGGATCCCATAGGCCGGGAGGAAGAGTGGCCGGAACTCACGTGGCAGTTTCGTAAAATGGTAGACCGTTACGATGGGTGGACCGTGTTCTACGAAGTGGGCCCGGAAAACCTCCATGTCTACCTCGATCTCGGGCTCACGCTTTTAAAGCTTGGAGAGGAAGCCCGGGTTCGGCTGGCGGGTTTTTCCCTGGAGGGAGGCGCCCGCAAGGGGTTGCGGCACACCTACCATAAACTTGAAGGAGAGGGCTGCACGTTTGAAGTAATTCCCGCAGAGCGGGTGCCCACGCTCCTGCCAGAGCTGCGACGGATCTCGGATGCGTGGCTTGAAGAGAAAAGCACCAAAGAAAAAGGATTTTCCCTCGGCTTTTTCGATGAAGGCTACCTCAAACGCTTTCCTGCTGGTATGATTCTAAAGGAGGGCAAGATAGTCGCCTTCGCCAATCTGTGGCCCGGTGCAGGGAAGGAAGAATTGTCCATCGATCTTATGCGCCACCTGCCCGATGCCCCCCGCGGCGTCATGGAATACCTCTTCATTCAACTCATGCTGTGGGGCAAGGGAGAGGGATACCGGTGGTTTAATCTGGGCATGGCGCCTCTGTCCGGGCTTCAGGACCATGGGCTTGCTCCCCTCTGGAACCGCGCTGGAGCATATATCTTCCGGCATGGAGAACACTTCTATAACTTCCAGGGATTGCGGCAGTATAAGGAAAAATTCGATCCTGAATGGGTGCCGGAGTATCTTGCCTGCCCCGGCGGCCTTGCGGTCCCCCGGATCCTGGCCAACATTGCGACCCTAGTCTCGGGCGGCATGAAAGGAGTGATTGCCAAATGAAAAGCATCCTTCTTCTCCTTGAACATCTCAAATCCTCCCTGTCGAGTCGTCCTCCCACCCCCCGGAACCAGAGAGCCGTCTCTAAGAATATATGCTTTTCATATATGCCCGTCTCAGGTATAATCGCTCATGGCTCAAAAAAGAGGCCAGTGTCATTTAGGAGTTCAAGACAAATCTTAGAGGTATTTTCTACATATTCATA
>DATKZQ010000047.1:0-19435 GCA_035527895.1 Desulfatiglandales bacterium | reverse complement strand
CATCAGCCGTGATAGAGTCAAAACCTCTTTCGGTCTGGGAAATAACGATACCTATTCTCTTTATTGCTAATTTCTTTAGATTCAAGAGGAGCAGGGAAATATTTACTCTTAATTTCTTGTTTACCAAGAAGCTAGCTTTGGAAGCCGCCTTTTACATGCTTAAGAAGGGTCATAACAAGGAGGAAGCCATGGCTCGGATTAGGGACAAAACCAGGGATATCCTCGCTTCCGATCAAAAAGGGGTCTACTCGCAAAAGATCCGTCAGAAGCAACTGAAGGAGATGGAATTGCTCATAGATCACTATCGAAGACTTCTCGAGGCTGACGGCAAGGATTATACCTCCATGATGAAAAATGCCTACCAAACACGTGAAAACTACAACAAATTCCTTGACATACTCGAAGGGGCTGAAATCGAGGTAAACAGGGCTGCAAAACAAATTGTGAAGATCGCAACGGCCTCGGACCTGGTAAGCAAAATGGAAAAAGCCGCCGAGAGAATAAGAATGGCTCGGGCCGAAAAGATCTTCGGGGGCAACAACTGGCAACAGAATGTTGACCAATGAAGAACTTCGTCTGGTTTATGAGCGAGCTCTTATACCGGAACACCTCCCCAGCTATGTAGAGGCAGTTTCTTCAGGCGAACCCTACCTTCAGGACGACTGCCTTTGCTTTGCCCGGAGGAAGCATCTCATCTTCATTGGCTATCCCCTGGGAACCGAAACAGGCAATCCCTCACAGTCTTTTGAGTCTGCCTGCGAGCGCTTCCGTCCAACGACCGTGTCAGTTATTACCCCTCGGCTCTGGTTCCGGGATGCGACCTATAAGACCCAATCCAGGGATAGCTATTACAAGCTCGATCTGCCGCTCGAAACTATTCCTCCTGAATTGGCTTATATGATCCGGCGTGCATCGCGGGAAGTTGCCGTCGGGGAGGGAACATTCGGTAGAGCTCACCGCAAGCTCATTAACGAATTCATCTCCGGGCACGGACTATCTGAAGAGTACCGACAGATCTACAAACGGATTCCCCATTACCTGGAACGCTCCAAAACGGCCCGGCTCCTTGAAGCAAGGAGGGAAAATACTCTTATTGCCTTCGCCATCGCGGACCTGGGCTCAGCCCGCTATGCCTTTTATCTTTTCAATATTCGATCTACAAATGAACATGTTCCCGGTGCCTCTGATATGCTCTTTTATGAGATGGTCAAGCTCTCCCAGTCTGAGGGTAAGACGGCAATCAACCTCGGGCTGGGCATCCACCCCGGTGTGCGCCGGTTCAAGGAAAAGTGGGGAGGGACCCCCTTCCTGCCCTATTGCTCTGCTTTCATCCGGAGGGATCCGCTGGAGATGGACGGCCTGGTGAATAAGCTCTAATGGGGCTTAGCGATTCATCTATTGCAGAGATTTTTCCTCAAGGTAGCGGCTTCAACATTGCCCACGAAAACTTAAATCTCTATCCGCTCTCATAGCGTTTCTCCAATGGACAGCATCCTTTGGAAGAGGGATTTCATGAGCAGTTCGATCTTACGTTTTACCTTGCATTGGTTCAAGCGAATTGTTTATAAAAAAATAGAGGTCTTGGACAAAGGGCTGACAGATCAGCAAACACTGAAACGAGCCACAAGGACTAACAGTGCTCTGAAAACTAGAGGCCGCCCTTTAGAGGCTAATTCCTGACACCCAGTATAGGCACGAATTAGAAATCCAACCCTTTCCTAGCTCACAATTGTCACTACTCCGGTGAGTTTCGTGGGGGTGCCGACACAAATAATCAAAAGATCAACTCCGGAGGCTTGATTATGAACGAGAAACACTGGCATTCCATGGATCCTGATGCTGCTTTAAAGGCATTGGAAACAGACCCTCATAAAGGTCTCAATACCGAGGAAGCAAAGAAACGTATTGAAAAGTACGGATATAATGAACTCAAGCAGCAAGAAAGGATCTCACCCTTCACCATTCTGATTAACCAGTTCAAGAACATCCTCATCATCATCCTCATCCTCGCCATCGTGCTTTCGGCCCTTGTCGGGGAATTAGTGGATGCCGCTATCATCCTGGTCATCGTCCTATTCTGCGCGGTCCTGGGGTTTATCCAGGAATATCGGGCAGAACGGGCCATGGAAGCGCTCAAGAAGATGCTCTCTCCTACCATTACCGCTGTAAGGGGAGGAAAAGAGGAAGAGATCCCCTCGCGGGAGCTCGTTCCCGGGGATATCCTGCTCCTTGAGGCAGGGGATAAGATCCCTGCTGATGCCAAACTAATTGAAAGCCATTCCTTGCGATGTGATGAGGCGCCCCTTACCGGAGAGTCGGCCCCTGTGGGAAAGAACCTGGAGGTATTAGGAGAAGGCACTGCCGTTGCAGACAGAAAGAATATGACCTTTACCGGCACGATCGTAACCTACGGAAGGGGAAAGGCAGTGGTTACCAGCACGGGCATGAAGACCGAATTCGGCAAGATTGCCGAGGAGGTGGCGGCCATTGAGGTGGGAAAGACACCCCTTGAGAAAAGGACAGAGGAGATCGGTAAGTGGCTCGGCATCATTTGCCTTGGCATATGCGCTTTGGTCGCAGGCATCAGCCTGGTGAGGGAACTCATAGTCGGTACCGTCGATCTGAAATTCATCGTCACCATGGTAATGTTCGCCGTGGCCCTCGCCGTAGCTGCAGTCCCTGAGGCCTTGGCTGCTATTGTCACCGGGGCCCTCGCCCTTGGTATGCACGCCATGGCCAAGAAAAACGCCCTTGTCCGGAAGATGCCAGCAGTGGAGACCCTGGGCTGCACCACGGTGATCTGTTCGGATAAGACGGGAACCCTGACTAAGGGCGAAATGACCGTGCGCAGGATCTTTGCCGATAACAGGATGATTGAGGTCGCAGGTGTGGGTTATGCCCCGGAGGGAGAGTTCAAAGCCTCCGAGGGTGTGGACATTGCGAATAATAAATCCCTGCACCTGTTTCTCCAAGGGGGCCTTTTGTGTAACGATGCCGATCTTCACCAAACGGAGGGCAAATGGACGATCAAAGGTGATCCGACCGAAGGGGCCCTCGTGGTTGCAGCCGCCAAAGCAGGTATCCATATACGAGAGACGAGGATGACACATACGAGGATCGAAGAGGTTCCCTTTAGCTCTGAGAGAAAGCGGATGACCACGGTCCACGAAGGCTATGATTCACATCTGATGGCCTTCATGAAAGGGGCGCCCGAAGTTGTGCTTGAGCGGTGCTCCCGTATCTATAACGGCGATCAAACGAGTGAACTAACGCCTGAGCAAAGGGCGCGAATCCTGGAGGCCAACGAGCAGATGGCACACGACGCCCTCAGAGTTCTTGCCGTGGCATACCGGGAACTCGATAAAGAGTGCGTGGTGTGCGAGGAGACCGCTGAGGCGGACATGGTGTTCCTTGGACTTACCGGTATGATCGATCCGCCGCGAGAGGAGGCTATTGAAGCCGTCAAGACCTGCAAGGGTGTCCACATCAAGCCTGTCATGATCACCGGCGATCACAAACTCACGGCCATGGCAATAGCAAAAGAGCTTGACATCTACAGGGAAGGTGATCTTGCCTTAACCGGCGCAGAGCTGGAACAGATGACCGATGAGCAGTTTGCGGAAATCGTGGACAAGGTTACCGTTTACGCCAGGGTATCTCCCATGGATAAGGTGAAGATAGTGAGGGCCTGGAAGGCACGGGGCGAGGTGGTGGCCATGACCGGCGACGGGGTCAACGACTCCCCTGCCCTGAAGAATGCCGATATCGGCGTGGCCATGGGGATAACCGGCACCGATGTGGCCAAGGAGGCAGCAGATATGGTGCTCAGCGATGACAACTTTGCCACCATTGTGTCGGCCATAGAACGGGGCAGATGGATATATGACAATATCAAGAAATACCTTACCTACTTGATCAGATGTAACATTACAGAGGTGGTTGTGATTGGTGGGGTGGTCTTGATCTCCGGGCCGGAATATCTGCCCTTGCTGCCTGCAGCCATTCTTTACATTAATCTTGCAACCGATGGGCTCCCAGCCCTCGCCCTCGGCATTGCCCCGCCGGACCCCGATATCATGGAACGGCCGCCCAGGAATCCGAAGGAGAGCGTGTTCTCATTGGACGTACGGGCCTTTGTGCTGCTCGCAATCATTATTGAATGTCCCATCTTTCTGGGGATCTTCTATCACGAATTTCATAATCTTACCCATGCGAGGACAGAGATATTCTTTATGTTCGTGATCATTGAGCTGATCATTGCTTTGAACTTCCGCTCCATGAGATACAGCATCTTCAAAGCCTTTCCCCATAAATGGCTCCTTATTGCCATCGTATGGGAGTTGCTCCTAATTACCGTGCTCATTCAGTTTTCGGCGATACGCGATGCCTTTGGTATCTTACGGCCATCGGGCTCAGACCTGGCCATAATCCTGGGTATCGGTCTCCTTGTCTTTATCTCCATGGAGGTTGTAAAGGCCGTTCTGCGCGCAAAGCTCAAGGTGGGAAGAGAGATCAATCCTTAGGGTGACTGCATCCAGCCGGGCTCGAAGCGCCTACCTGAGCGAAACGGCTTCCAGGCGCACCACCCGGCAGGGGGGTTCTACAGAGCAGGTTCCTGGTATGTGGGAGGTAAAAGAAGTCGCGACCACATCTGGTCAGTACAGTGGTTGTGGGAGTATTCCGACCTGAGAGGCGCAGCAGTGCCAAAGCTCATCTCCGGTGACATTGACCGCACATGACCGGGCCACTATTCCGGCCCCTGGCAATAAGAGCTTGATGGCAGGTCTTGCATTGAAGGTGAAATGCGTTTACCAACGCAACGCCGTTATCTCCCCCGGTTTTGCCGTGGCATTCCGAACAGGCCTGGCCCTCACCGCCCACGTTGTTCATATAGTTGTCGTAATCGTGATGGCAGCGAGTACACTCAGTCACCACTTCCTGATGCTTTTCATGATTGAACTTCACAGCCGCCCGTTCATGCATCCCCAACTCATCGTGGCCAAGCACGATTACTTCATCCTGACAAAAGGCCGAAGAAAAGAATGCCAACACAAACAACACAGCAGTTATGTACCGTGCCCGTTTCATGAACACTACCCTCCCCCTCCTCCTCAATAGCCGCACCTGTTCTTTATGCCCGATCGGCATCTATCGTTGGCAACGAAACGATTCATCCAACCGGTTTGAGCAAAAACCCCCTTATCCTGCTCTCTCTAGTCTTCATCCTCCTCATCAGGTTCCGGTTTGAATTCCTCGGGGATCACCATTTGTTCGCAGATAACTTCCTTGAGCGACAAAACCTTGACCCCCAGGTCGTATTCCTCGTTCAGATCTTTGATCTGGTCATAGCAATTATGGCAGGGCGTAATCACGATTTTTGCACCGGTAGCCTTTATCTGGTCCGCCTTCACCTTGCCCGATGTCATCCGCCGCTTCTTGTACTCAGGTCCCATGGGTATGAAGCCACCACCGCCACCACAGCAATGGTTGTGCTCGCGGTTGGGGCTCATTTCCCTAAAATCCTCAGCAATGTATGCCATGATCTTGCGGGCTTCTTCCCAAAGCCCGCCATTTCTGGAAACATTACAGGGGTCCTGGTAGGTCACCGGTTCTTCAAGCTTCTTTTCGATCTCAATTCGGCCATCTCTAAGGTATTCGTAAAAAAGCCGAACAGAATGGACTACCTCCACGGGGGGTTTTCCGTCCCGGTAGCCAGCCAAATACGGTCCTTCGAATGCAGCGGAACGATAGGCATGCCCGCACTCGGTCACCAGGATTTTTTCCACCTCCAGCTCCAGGGCCTTATCGTACATGTTCTTTACCAGTTGACCCGCCAGTTCCTCATCACCGGAGAACATGGCCAGGTTGGTGCAGTCCCAGCCCGTGCTCGGAATCGTCCAGCTTTCTTTGGCAACCGTGAATATCTGAGCGGCCATAGCCAGATCCAACGGATAGTACTTGGGCTCACGGGGATTGACGGTGTACATGTACTTGGCACCCTTTTTATCGATCGGGATCTCAAGCCAGCGTATCTCCTCGGCACCTTCCTCAGCCATCCATTCACATGTTTCCTGTAATTCCTGAGCGGTCATTCCCATCTGGTTGCCGGTTTCTCGATAGTTTTCCAACGTGTGTGCCAGACCCTCAGGGATGACGCCTTGGGAGCAACACACGGAACGTGCCTTTGATATCATCGTGGCAACATCGATCCCAAAGGGACAATAAAGGGAACAGCGCTTGCAGGTCGTGCATTCACCCCAGAGGATCTCCTTGCACTGTTCCAGGAACTCGCGGTCAACCCTGCCCTTTCTGCGATACATCTCGCCGAGCGTTTTCCGTACCTTATAGGCCGGGCTCATCCGGGGATCCTTGTCGTGTGCCAGATAGAATAAGCACCCTTCGGCACACAATCCGCACCGTGAACAGATGCCGAGCCAGGTGCGCATCAGTGCGCCCTTGTTGATGTCCAATATTTCATTGATCCTTTTGATCTCAACGGGTTTTTCTGCCGCGTTTTCCATAAAACATGACCTCTCTCTTCAATGGCTTACGCTTTAGGCCAAACACGTTATAAGATAAGGATTGTCAGCGAAATTGTCATCACCAGGCGCGGGCACCTCTCCTACCGCCCATTTCAAATCCGATGAATGAGCGAGTAAAGAAAAAGAGCAGGATATGGCTGAGCTTGGTAAAAGGAATGATGATCAAGAGCACCTCTGCGCTGAGGACATGGAGGTTGAGCATCACCTCATACGCTCCCCACTGATGATAGGCCAGAAAGCCGGTCACAAAGGGCAGCGCCGTCAAAACAAGGAGCGTATAATCCCAGAGAGTGGTCAAAATACGCACTTCAGGCCGCACCAGCCGCCGGACAAACAAGAAGATCGCACAGCCGATGAGGATTATGGTCAACATATCCGCCCACAAGTCCGGCATCGACCATAACCTGATACCGAAGGCCTCCTCCCACAGCATATTATGGGCCGCCAAGAATAAGGGCACGGCGAACAGACAAACGTGAAAAACAAAGAAAACCAGGGAAAAAACCGGCTGAAGCCTTAACGAAACGCTCCCCCAGGGAACCATCCAGTGAAGAATCGACTTGAGCGCCCATGATAGGCTTCTGTGGTTGTAGAAAACCCGATCCCGTTCACGGCTCAAACCGAAAAGGTAGGTGATGCGCAGTATCAAACCCCCGATAAAGACAATGAACGCGATCCAGACGGCCGGCCCGGTGAGAAAAAAATACACGGTCTCCATATCTGTTGATTCCTCCCCGCTACATATTCCCAGAGCTTTGAACGCTCTTGTCTCTAAAAACCTATCCTCACTCTTATTTACGCTAAACCAGCAATCCCACAAAGTCAATAGGGGGGCTCGGTCACCTATTAACAAAAGCCCTTCGGCGTGATATCCGCACAATCTTCCCTGCCTGTTCCAACGGTTCCGCGAAAGCCGAATACTACCTCTCAGATGCGGTGATATCTTCCGTGGGAAACGTCTCACTTGACAATTAATGGAAGGTTGTGCAAAGTTCCAACATACTATGCTGGTCTTTGAATTATGAAATTCCGGGTATTTCGCGGTCGTCTATCCAAAGACCAATCCAAGAAAACAAGCCGGTTGGCTATAGAACAGATTGCATCCCTAACAAGGAGGTTTGGTATGAGATTTCCCGAGATCAACACACCCCTTCCGGGTCCTCTGGCCGCCAAGTTGATTGGGGCTGACAACGAACATGTGTCTCCCTCCTATACTCGAGTTTATCCGCTCGTTGCAGAGAAGGGTGAAGGGCTTTGGATCCGCGATCCCGACGGCAACACCTTCCTGGACTTCACCGCAGGCATCGCCGTTTGCGCCACCGGTCACTGCCATCCCCACGTAGTCAACGCCATCAAGGAACAGGCCGAACGCCTCATACATATGTCCGGAACCGATTTCTATTACACGCCGCAGATTGCCCTGGCGACCAAGTTGGCCCAATTGGTACCGGGAAACGGGAGCAACAAGGTCTATTTCGGAAACTCAGGTGCCGAAGCGGTCGAAGCGGCCTTTAAGCTTGCCCGTTGGTACACACGACGGGAGTTGAATATCGCCTTCTTTGGCGCCTTTCACGGCCGAACCATGGGCGCACTATCGCTGACCGCGAGCAAGGCAATTCAGAAAAAGCACTATAATCCTCTTGTGCCCGGAATTACCCATATTCCCTACGCCTACTGCTACCGATGCCCCCACAACATGTGTTATCCCGACTGCGGGATCGAATGCGTGCGCTGGATCGAGGACTTCCTCTTCTGCAGCACCATGCCCCCCGAAGAGGTGGCAGCCATCTTTGTTGAACCGATTCAGGGCGAGGGCGGATACATCGTGCCTCCCCTCGAATTCCACGTGGAGCTGGACAAGTTAGCCAAAAAGTACGGGATTCTAATGGTAGCCGACGAGGTGCAGTCGGGCATGGGCCGAACCGGCAAGATGTTTGCCATGGAGCACTTCGGCGTGATACCCGATATCATAGCCCTGGCAAAAGGTATTGCCTCCGGCATGCCATTGGGCGCCATGGTGGCCCGATCCGACATTATGGTCTGGGAGGCCGGCTCTCACGCCTCCACCTTTGGCGGCAATCCCCTGTCCTGCAGCGCCGCCCTGGCCACCATTGAGCTGCTCGAAGCCGAGCTGATGGAAAATGCCGCTGTCCGCGGCGACGCATTACAGACCGCACTACTGGAGCTTCAAAAGTCTTTCGAGTGCATCGGTGATGTGCGGGGTAAGGGGCTTATGGTGGGCGTAGAGCTGGTGAAAGACCGCGAGACAAAGGAGCGGGCCTCCGAACTGCGAAACGAGATAATACAAAGGGCCTTTCACAAAGGGCTGCTGCTCCTCGGGTGCGGCCAGAACACGATACGCTTCTGTCCGGCCCTGACCGTATCGACAGATGAGATAGCGGTGTGTCTGTCAATCTTCGAAGAAACGCTGAGGGAACTGACCGCCTGAGCCGATTCTTAAGAGCGAGATACTCTCAAAATTCGTTGCTTTTTTGTCTCAATGTCTTATACTATGCGATATTTTGAAAAAGGAGGTGATGATACAGACCGAGGAAATTTGACGATAGGCGCAATAAGGTAAAAACCCTAAAAAAGGAGGATTTACCATGGCCGAGAAAGACAAGAGATCAGGTTTAGACTTCTTAAAGGACTGGGGCGGAGGGTTAACCGATTGGACTGAAAAGTGGGTCCCCGATGCCTTGGTTATCGTATGGATCCTGACTGTGATAGCCTTCATCTTTGCCCTCATATGGGGAGATGCGGGGCCCGCGAAGGCTGTCCAGGCGTGGGGTAAGGGTTTTTGGGTCTTACTCACCTTTGCAATGCAGATGTGCCTCATCATGATGACAGGTTACATCCTGGCATGCTCCCCACCGCTCAAAAGGTTGCTCAATGGACTCTCGAGTCTGCCTAATAGGGAAAAACCCTGGCAGGCCATTATGGTCATGTCCCTGTTTTCCATGATTATCGCCTGGTTTAACTGGGGCCTGAGCCTGATTGCAAGTGCCATGTTGGCCTTGTTTATGGTCAAGAATAATCCAAAGGTAGACTACCGGCTGCTCGTTGCAGGTGCCTACCTCGGATTAGGCTGCACCTGGCATGCCGGTTTGTCCGCGTCGGCTCCATTGGTGGTAAACACGCCGAATAACTTCCTTATAAAGGGCGGTTACCTGACTGATACTATCTCAACCTCTCAGACTATCTTCACACCCTTCAATATCATTCTCCTCCTCATCATCATCATTGTGGTTACCATCCTCATGTCTGTGATGCATCCATCAGAGGAGAAGACCTATAAACTCAAGCCTGAGTTGATGGATCAATTGAAACTTTACGAGTCTCCTGTAAAACCGGCTGGCAAACTCAGTCCGTCAGCATGGCTCAACTGGTGGCCGGGATGGAATATCCTCATAGCGATCGGCGGTTTCTGGTGGCTTGGCAGGGAGCTGGGGCAAATCGGATTCGCAAAAGCAATCAACCTGGATAACATTAACCTTTTCTTCCTGATGCTCGGCGTCCTGTTTCACTGGAGACCCTGGAGCTTCCTGAAGGCAACTCAAGAGGGAGGGAAAGCGGTCTGGGGGATCGTCATCCAATTTCCCTTTTACGCCGGCATCTATGGACTGTTTAAATTTACTGCCCTTGCCACCGTTTTCACCAACGCCTTTGTAGCCATTTGTAGTGGCAGTACCTTTCTGCTGGTCACTTACTGGTATGCCGGTCTTTTGAATTACCTGATCCCTTCAGGTGGTTCGGAATGGGCGGTCACAGCACCGTATTTACTGCCTGCTGCCAAACAGTTAGGGGTGGCGGCCAACAAGACGGTTATTGCCTATGCCTGGGGAGATATGATGACCGATATGATTCAACCCTTCTGGGCAATTGCTATGCTTGCTGTTGCCAAGCTTGAATTTAGGGAAATCATGGGGTGGCTCCTCTTGGTTTTCGGTGTCTTTTTTATCATAACATCGGTGGCCTTCTTGCTGTTACCAATACTGTGACCCTGTGAATTAAGGCGCAGCCCTGGAGATTCCATTCATTCTCCAGGGCTTTTTTTGCCAGAATCTATTCAGCTATCCGGATAAAAAAACCGCTGCCACGATCTTGGCATCGGTAATGAGATTGGTGATCGGGCAGAATTCATTCGGCTGGTGGGCTGTCTGGGAACTCGTACACCGTCTTGTCCCGCCGGGAGCTACCGCTCCTGACTCTTAATAACGGAAAGCCCATCCAGATATGGCCTCAACGCCTCGGGGACTATCACACTGCCGTCGGGCTGCTGATGATTCTCCAAGATCGCCACCAGTGTTCTTCCCACGGCCAAGCCCGAACCGTTAAGAGTGTGGACGAGCTCTGTGCCCCCTTCCTTTTTCCTCCGAAAGCGAATATTGGCCCTTCTGGCCTGGAAGTCTGTAAAATTACTGCATGAGGATATCTCTCTATAGAGCTCCTGTCCAGGCAGCCACACCTCCAGATCATAGGTTTTCGCGGCGGAGAACCCAAGCTCCCCGGTACACAGCGACACAACTCGGTAGGGGAGCTCGAGGCGCTGCAAGATCTCCTCTGCATCGGCAGTAAGGGACTCCAATTCTTCGTATGAGTCCTCCGGACGGCAGAATTTAACGAGTTCTACCTTGTTGAATTGATGTTGCCTGATAAGCCCCCGTGTATCCTTGCCGTAGGAGCCGGCCTCCGACCTGAAGCAGGGTGTATAGGAGGCATACCTGATGGGGAGCTGATCAGAGGGAAGGATTTCATCCCGGTGGATATTGGTTACCGGTACTTCGGCCGTCGGAATAAGAAAGAGGTCCCAGCCCTCTACCTTAAACAGATCTTCCCTGAATTTTGGCAATTGCCCTGTTCCGGTCATGCTTTCCGAATTGACGAGAAATGGCGGAAGTATCTCTGTATAGCCGTGGGCCTTTACATGAACGTCGAGCATGAAATTGATCAGGGCCCGTTCCAGGGAGGCACCCAACCCGCTCTGAAGCGAGAATCTGCTCCCCGCAATCTTGGCAGCCCTGGAGAAATCAAGAATGCCGAGCCTTTCACCAATCTCCCAGTGCGCGAGGGGATCAAAGGCGAAATCCCTCCTCGTTCCCCACGTCCGAATAACAGGATTGTCATCTGAGGTTTCACCAACCACCACCGATTCGTCCGGCATGTTGGGCACGAGCATCAGAAGTGTATTCAGTTCATCCATCACCGCCGGGAGTTCACTCTCAATCTCCTTAATCCGTTTTGATACGGTCTTCATCTCAGAGATGAGAGATGCTGCATCCTCTCCGCTCTTTTTCATAGCCGCTATCTGGTCCGATACCGTATTGCGCTGATGCCTGAGCTGCTCAAGGTTTGCCAAGATCGAGCGCCTCTTCTCATCGAGAGACTGAAAGTGGGAGAGATCAAGATCATAGCCTCTCTTCTCGAGTTTATCCCTTACCAGTTCCAAATTTGATCGAACGAATTTTAGATCGAGCATGCAGCCTCCTCAGTGTTCATTAAACGTCTTGCATTCATAGAGTCTCTCCGATTATTGCTATAACTCCGAAACCACATTGTTCCCAATCCCTCAACCCAAGCGAGCACCCTCAAACCCCGGACCAAGAATCACCGTGCGAAAAAACGATCGCCCTAAAATTGGCGGTTCCGGAAGGGTTGGGTATGCATTCTTGGAAGAGGGCGGTTCCTGCACCGTGACACACACACATCTTGAGGTGGGCCGTTAGCCGTTTGTTCCATATATAGCCGGAGTAAGTGCCTTTCGGAGTTTCTCCAAGTCCTTGCTCCTGCCCATGGCAATAAGGGTATCGCCGCGGTTGATCTTGGTTTGGGAAGAAGGGTTAAATATCATGGTGCCGTCTTCTTGCTTAATGCCAATTATGATAATGTCCATCTCCTGCCGAATACCGGAATCGACTAATGTCTGGTCAATTAAGGGCGAATCTTCGCCTGCAGTTATCTCCTCGATGTTCAGCTCAAAGCCCTGATCATGAACCGCTGACTCCAGGAAATCACTGACCGTGGGCCTGATAATCGCTTGAACCATACGCCTTCCCCCAAGCATATAAGGCAACACGACCTTATCTGCACCTGCCCGGAGGAGTTTTCGCTCACTGATTTCATCTTCTGCCCTTGAAAGGATATAGAGTCGAGGATTGAGTCCCCGTGCGGTAAGGCAAACGTAAAGGTTTTCCGCATCAGATGATACCACCGACACCAAACCCTTGGCCATCTCTATTCCAGCCTCCGTCAAGGTCTCTTCATCTGTAGCATCCCGATCGAGATAGAGTATGTTATCCTCTTCGAGTTGCTCGTGCACCTGCTCATCCTTCTCGATAACGATCAGGGGAATTGATTTGCTGGTCAGCTCATTGCAAATAATCTTCCCTATCCTGCCATATCCACAGATAATATAGTGATCCTTTAGGGATTTTATCATCTTACCCACTTTTCGCCTCCCGAGGACTGCCCTGATCTCACCTGCTATCAGGGTCTCAGCTACCAAACCAACGAGGTAGGTTATCACAAAAAGCCCAAACACGATCAAAAACACGGTAAAGACACGTCCGCCAGGCCCTATTTCACGCACTTCACCGAAGCCGACCGTCGAAAGGGTAATAATCGTCATATAGAGGGAATCCAAGAGATCCCATCCCTCTATGAACATATACCCGAGGATACCTGAAACAACCAATACCAGGAACATGAGGATGGGCAAGAGCAGCTTTTTCGGTACGTACATTTCGGTGACAATGTGCTGTTGGTACTAAGGAACTATCACGAACGCAGCCCAAGACGTGTGCCACGCGGCCTGTGAGATCCGTACGATTGACGCATAGGAACTCTTCGTTGCCTACTTCCCGGCAGGTGAAGAACTGACCGCTTCTACCGTAAACTCGCTCATATCTTCCGGCAAGCTATTGAAGACAATTACAAAAGGGATAGAAGCGTTAGGAAGGACATTCGTATTCATCTTATTCTTGCCAGCCTTATCTCGGAGCCTTTTGTCTATCTCCTCCAGGGGTAAGGATTGAAGTTCTTTATCAGTCAAAGGATGACCTGCAAAGACAATCTTGCTCAATATCACTGCACGCTTAGAATCGAGGATTTTGGACCTTATCCTGATATAACTCCTTCTGTCTGGATACTTATTGGTTACCCACCCTTTCACCACGAAGAGCTTACCCGCCTCTTTTGAATTTACAAAGGTGCCGCTCAGATCCTTGAAGGACAGTCGCCTGTTTCCAATATCAAAGGCCTCTTTCTTAGGTGGGGCTTTTTTTACAAATGGAATAAAGTCCGGGAGAAAATCCGGTTTATACTTAATCGCAGCACCGCCGGCGGCGATCAAGAGGAGTACCAACAAAAGGATGATCTTCAATCCTTTTCCGCGTTTCTTCCTGACGACAGGGCGAGATCTGACAGCCATTCTCGGCTCCGGGACTTCTTCGATCTTATCAAACTCATCCCGTGCCACAACCCTTTCTTCAACCTTTGCCGCCCTTCCCAGCGCCCTACCGATATCTTTTCGCTCCCCTTGCTCAACCTCAAGCTCTTCGTCTTCATCGAAGATAGGCAAATCCTCAATAGAAATCGGCTCTATCTCCTCGTCGTACTCTTGGATCATGGTCTTGCTGAAATCCATTCCCTCCTGCGCCTCTTGAGGGACCTCTTCGGGAGCTTGCGTTGCTTGCTCTTGAGCAAGCGCTGCCTCTTCCTCAACAGGAGGTCTCGACTCTACCTCTTCTAAAGCCTCTATGGGGATCTCCTCAATCTCTAACTCCGCTTCTGTTGGGAAAGCGATAAACAGGTGCTTGCACCGCGAACATCTTACCTTTGATCCCGTCTTCTTCAGGAACTTTTCGTCAAGGTTAAATTTGGTATGGCACTTCTCGCATTCAATTACCATGCCCATTCTCCTCAGATTGATGCCCCATTTCTAGGCTTCCGATATAGGGGAGATACCGAAACTGTTCATTATAATCCAGGCCATAACCAACCAAGAAACCTTTTTCGATCTTGAAGCCCCAGTAGTCTATCTCTATTTCTTTCTCTCTTCGCTCAAGCTTATTGATTAAGGCGCAGACCTTAACAGATTCCGGCTCTTTTGCTTTAACGTGATCAACCAGGAAGGATAGTGTTAGTCCTGTATCGATAATATCCTCAACGATTATGACCGGTTTTCCCTTGATCGATACCTCAACATCCTTGGTAAAGGTGATCTTACCACTCGATACGTTTTGCGGGCCGTAACTGGCTACCCTCAAAAAATCTATTATCACTGGTATGGCAATTTCCTTCACGAGGTCGGCAAAAAAAAGAAAGACACCATTCAGTACCCCAATAAGAACCGGCTCTCGATGCTGGTAGTCAACGGTGATATCCCGGGCAATCTTCTTGACCTGCTGCCGGATCTCTTCCTTTCCAATTCTTTCTCGTATGTGATATTCCCCTAACAAGAGACCCTTTTTGCCATGATTGTGCTCAACCCTTAATTATTTATGTAATATTCAACCGAATGTCAACCAATATTCATGACTTGTTTCTTGTATGAACCATTCCGCCACCCCTCTTTCAGGGCGCTCCTTCATCCATACCCTTACACATTTCCGACCTCTCTGTCTGAATCTTCCCCTCTACAAACCCTCGATCAAATGACTGGCCGAGCTAACGGATAGGTGCCCAACCCTTGAGCAAAAGACAATTACTCGGTCACCTCATCGTGCCTCGGGAATACGGTCGTGGGTATTTTTCCCTACTTGACATGGGAGGGAAAAACGAGAAAATCACCCCCTATCCGGAAATAGGTATGATTTTTTCGGATTTGAGTAAAGTACCTGATTGAAAACGCCACTATTTTCCCTGTAATGAAGCTCCCTGCAGTAAACTGCAGGGTATCAAGCGGAATTGCGCCGAAGTCGCCTCGCCATCTCTGTCGAGCAGTAGCCTTTGGCGGAGGCTCATCATCCCTGCAGCCCCGATGGCGGGATCTCCGCCATGATTCCGGCGGACAAGTCCGCTGCGCTTCGACAAGTCGCCGACGCGCCAAAGCCGCTATGGCGACGGTGCGCTGCAGGGTATTCTGGCGAAGGCGAATAAATAGTATACTATGAAATTTACAATAAGGGAAGAAAGCAACCCTTTTTCCTTTGCGGAGAGGGGCCATATTCCAATTGACAACAGAAGGCCCAGCGGCTAGGATCGGGCCACCCCTCTCTCGCAAACCATAAGCATATTTTTATGCAATAAGCAGGCCACAAAAAGAGGTTCTCCATGGAGAAGGCAGTTAGAATAACGAAGGCAGAGGCGTATGTCATATCCGTCATGCAAAGAATACCCGTTCTCTCCTATTACGCTACCGCAAGGGGATGGTCGTTTTTGATAAGCTGGGGGCACCGGTTGGCCGGTTTGACGCTCGTTGCGTACATGTTTGCCCACTTGTATACCTTATCCTTGCTGTTCCACCCGGCAACCTTCGATGCCGATATGCGGTTTCTGAACAATTTTGTTTTCACCTTTCTCGAGTGGTGCGTTGCCGTCCCCGTTATCTTTCATTCCCTCAATGGCGGGAGATTAGTCCTCTATGAGATCTTCCGTATGAGGGAAGAAGAACTCGCGATCCGCTCCATGGTTGCCGTCGGTTTTATCTATATCGCTATCGTCGGTTTCTTCTTCATAGAGGAAGGCCACCAGATCTCAGCAACGTTATTCTGGTCAGTCACTCTCGCCATCAGCATTGTCACCCTTCTGGTCGTCCTTTTCAAGATCTGGCTGACCCGTAATTCCTTGTTCTGGAAACTTCAGAGGGTTACCGGTGCATTCATGTTTCCGATGCTTATCGGTCACATGCTCTTCATGCACATGAACTACCTCACAGGCCATGACAGCAAAACCATTCTCCTGCGACTTGAAAGCCCCTTTTTTAGGGGAATTGATTTCGTTTTTGTCATCTTCCTGCTCTTTCATGCAGGTTATGGCCTGTTCAGCATTATCGCCGATTATATCAAACCGGGTCCCCTGCTAAAATCAATAACCTTGCTTATTATTATTGTCATGGCTATTTCAGCCTTCTTTGGCATTAGGCTCATCGAGGCCCTATAGAGGAGACCGTAATGGGAGAAAACCTGACCATAGATGCTACCCTCACCTGTGATGTCTTAGTTATTGGCGCCGGCGGGGCGGGCCTGAGGGCCGCCGCTCACATCGGCGAGCACAGACCAGGCACAAAAATCATTGCCCTTACCAAAGTAGTCAGCCCGCAAAAATCCCATACAACAACCGCCCAAGGAGGCATGGCTGCAGTCGATCCCAAAGACCCTACCGACAGAACGATTTTTCACATGTTTGACACCTGGAAGGGTTCAGATTGTTCCGCCGACCAGAATGTGATCAAGAAGGTCTGTGAGCTGGGCTGGGAAGAGATGGTCTGGCTGGAGACCCACGGGATGCACTTCAGCAGGACGGAGGAAGGGAGAATCGCAAAGAGACCCTTTGGTGGCCATATGTTGAACTTTGGTGAGACCAAGGCCTTTCGCGCTTGCTATGAGGCAGACAGAACCGGAAAGGGCATCATGGACACGGTCTGGGATGAATCCCTGAGATATGGGGTCAACTTTATTGGTCAGTGTGTGGCAACGGAACTGCTTATTAAGAATGGCGCCTGTGTTGGCGCCATCATCTATAGGTATCCGGAGGGCACGTTCTCGGCCATCCTGGCAAATGCAACCATCATAGCTACAGGCGGTAACACCAGGATGTATCTGGTGAGCAGCAATTGCCGGGGAAATACCGGCGACGGACTTGTCCTAGCCCTTAACGCAGGCCTTCCGGTAATGGACCTGGAGGCGGTACAGCTCCACCCCACAGGCATCATCGGCCCCGGTATCCTGGCCAGTGAGGCATTGCGGGGAGAAGGGGCCATTCTCAGAAATAAGGATGAAGAACCCTTTATGGAACGCTACGCGCCGACGGCCAAAGATCTCGCCCCCAGAGATCTCGTGTCCCGGGCGATAATGCAGGAAATCAGAGAAGGAAGAGGTCTGTTCCACGAGGGCTATAACGCGTATCACGTTTGGCTGGATTTGAGGCATCTGCCCGCAACTGTTCATGAGAAAAAACTTCAGGAGGTGTGCTCCTTTTTCAAACGCTTTGTCGGTGTCGATCCGCAAAAGGACCTCTGCCCTGTTACTCCTACTGCCCACTACCAGATGGGTGGAATCCCCACCAATGAATTTGGTGAGGTCCAGAAAGACCCTCAAACCATTGTCCCCGGGCTGTTTGCCTGTGGTGAGGCCGCCGCCGCGTCTCTTCACGGTCTAAACAGGCTGGGAACAAATTCCCTTCTGGAACTGATTACCATGGGTAGAGTAATCGGCGAGAGGGTTGTGGAATACTTTAAAGATGCCGTAGCCCCTGGAGAGCTCCCGACAGATGCAGGGCATACCGTGTTCGACCAGTTCTCAGCCTACCTCGCCTCTCAGGGAACCGAAAGCTATGCCCAGATCAGGGACACCCTACGGAACCTCATGATGGAAAAGGTCGGAATCTTCAGGACAGAGAAGTCCCTGGTGGAGGCCCTTGAAAAGCTCAAGGAATTGAAGGAAAAGGCGCACCGCATACCGATAGGGACCACCTCGCTGAAAGCGAATCAAAACCTCTGGCAGATCTGGGAACTCAATAACCTGATTAGTATCTCATATGTCATCACCCAGGGTGCCCTGGAACGGAAGGAGTCCCGAGGGGCCCATTTCAGGGAAGATTATCCCGAAAGAAGCAATGAGTATAACTATCACACCTTGGCCTACATGTCGGAATTTGGTACGGTAACCTTGGGCAAAAGACCCATCGATATGAGTATCTTTGAAGCCAAGGGAGAGCGGTATGAGCTATTTGACTTTATAGAAAGGAAGTATTGATCTTTTTTTGAGGGGAGCCCGATGTCAGAATTGTATCCAATTACCTTAGAAATCAGTAGGTATGACCCTGAGACCAACCTCGCATGGAGCCAGACGTACCACGTTGAGGCCGGCGGTATCCTTCGTTTCGTCGATGTGTTACGTAAGATCAATGATGAACAGGATCCGACCCTAGCCTGGGCCTCTTCCTGTGAACACGCCCAATGTGGCAGCTGTGGCATCATGGTCAACGGAAAGCCCCTCCTTGCCTGTGAGCTCTTGGTCAAAGATGCGGTTGAGCAATTCAATACCCATACCTTCAAACTGAAACCGCTTACCATAGCACCGGTGGTACGGGATCTCATCGTTGATCTGGAAAAGGCATATGACAGGATTCATGCTGCCAAACCCTACCTTATCCAGCCCGCCCCGCTTCACCCTGATGGGGATGAGTATCGGATCTCCCCCGAAACAGTCGACACCTATGTTGAGGCCACCCGGTGTATAAACTGTTTTTGCTGTGCAACCGCCTGTATCAGCAGTCATCACAATTTCCTCGGCCCGAATGCCACCATGGCGAACATAGTCCGCCTTATGGACCCGAGGGAGATTGCCAAAGTAGAAAGGATGGACATCTTATACAAGGAGGATGGTGTATATCGGTGTCATACATCCAGGGCCTGCTCTTTTGTGTGTCCAAAGGAAATCGATATATCCCACTTTCTGGCCGTTGGCAAAGAAGGTAAGTTCTAGAGATAGTCCTGGTTTGCTTACAGTGGGCATCTGAGCTATTTTCTCCCCTTAGCACATGACCCCGGCGCTTCGCTTCAGGGTTATACATGAAAGAAACGCTCTGTTGAGCATGGAGATGTCTTTTTTTGACTCTGTCCCTGGCCCAGACCTGGCTCATAAGGCATGAGTAAGGAGAACTGAGATGTGAGATACTCTCGTATCCATACAACACTCCGGAAGCTGCGCGCCAGGGCAGGCCTCCCATCG